>JAEUIG010000040.1 GCA_016795125.1 Planctomycetaceae bacterium
ATCATCCATCGCGACGTCAAGCCGGCCAACATTCTGCTCACGGCCGAGGACGCGCCGGTCCTCGTGGACTTCGGCCTCGCTCTCGATGAGTCCCAGGCAGGGGGCGGCGCGAAGGGCGTCGTTGCGGGCACACCGATGTACATGTCGCCTGAGCAGGCGACCGGTACGGCGCATCGCATTGACGGCCGAACCGACATCTACAGTCTCGGTGTGGTGCTTTACGAAATGATCACCGGGCGCGTCCCGTTCCGTTCGGGCAATCCTCACGAACTGTTGCGGCAGGTCCGCGACGACGAGCCACAGCCTCCCCGACAGCTCGTGCGCGATATCCCGCCGGAGCTGGAACGGGTTTGCCTCAAGGCCCTCTCAAAGCAGCAGACGGATCGCTACTCCACCGCAGCCGACTTCGCCGCCGACCTCCGCCGAGTGCTTCAGAAGGAGGAAGGCGGAAGGATGAAGGATGAAAAAAAGCCTGCTTCTGATTCATCCCGCTCTCGTGAAAAGGTTGAAGACAGAAAGATGAAGGATGAAGACAAAGCTGTTGTCTTAGCCCCATCCTTCATCCTTCCGCCTTCATCCTTTCGCCACACCGTTGGCCGCCAGACAGAGCTTGAGGAACTGGGGCGAGCGTTCACATCAGCTGCCGCGGGTCAGGGACTGTTCGTTTGCGTGACCGGTGAGCCCGGCATCGGCAAATCGACATTGGTTGAAGACTTCATCAGCGGGCTGGCGACCTCGGAACAGCCGTTCGCTGTGGGGCGCGGACGGTGTTCGGAGCGACTCGCCGGGACAGAGGCTTATCTGCCGTTTCTCGAAGCACTGGAAAGTCTGCTGCACGGCGCAGACGCGGTGGTGGTTGAACGGTTGATGAAGAAGACGGCCCCGAACTGGTACATGCATGTCGCGCCGCTCTCCGGCGAAGACTCCTCGGTGATCCGCGTGCTCGCCGAATCCAGGGCGGCTTCGCAGGAGCGGCTGAAGCGAGAGCTGGCGGCCTTTCTGCTGGAGCTGTCGCGTACGGCACCGTTACTTCTCTTCATCGATGACCTGCACTGGGCGGACGCCTCGACCGTCGATCTTCTCGCCTATCTCGGCGGCAAGTGCCAGGCGATGCGTGCCCTGTTCGTATTCACGTACCGCCCCACCGAACTGGCGGTCAGCAAACACCCGTTCGGACCGGTCAAGCTGGACCTGCAGGCGCACGGCGTTTGTCGAGAGCTGGCGCTGGAGTTCCTGTCGCGAGCGGACCTCGATCGATACCTCGCGCTTGAGTTCCCCGAGCATACGTTCCCTGAGGAGTTTGCAGCCCTCGTCCACCTCCGGACGGAAGGCAGCCCGCTCTTTATGGCTGACCTCCTGCGCTACCTGCGCGACCGGCAGGTGCTCACGCGGGAGCAGGGTCGCTGGTCGTTGCAGCAATCCGTTCCGGATCTCCGGCGCGATCTGCCCGAATCGGTTCGCGGAATGGTCCAGCGAAAGATCGATCAACTCGGCGACGACGATCGCCGCCTGCTGGTGGCGGCGAGCGTGCAGGGTTGTGAATTCGACTCCGCGGCGGTGTCGAAGGTGCTCGATTGCGACGCGGCGGACGTCGAGGACCGGCTCGGCGAGCTTGACCGCGTGCATGCGCTCGTGCGGATGGTGCAGGAGCAGGAATTCCCCGATCGAACACTGACCGTGCGCTACCGCTTCGTGCACGTGCTCTATCAGAACGTGTTGTACGACTCGCTGCAGCCGACGCGCCGCGCGTCGCTCAGTGCGGCAGTGGCGCAGGCTCTGTTGGGCTATTACGGAAACAAGGTCGAAGAGGTGGCCACGGAGCTGGCTTTGCTGTTCGAAGGCGCGCGGGACTTCGAGCGGGCTGCCGACTATTCCCTGATGGCGGCCCAGAACGCGGTCCGCGTCTTCGCCAATCGAGAGGCCGTGGTGCTGGCGAACCGGGGGCTGGAACTGCTTGGGATGCTGCCGGAGACGCCCGAGCGCGCCCGCAAGGAACTCTCCCTGCAGATCACCCTGGGAACACCCTTGATGGCCACGCTGGGATTTCCAGCGCCCGAGGTCGAGAAAACCTATCGGCGCGCGCACGATCTGTGTCAGCAGATCGGTGAAACACCCGATCTCTTTCCAGCGATGTACGGATTATGGATCTACCATGCCACTTGCGCAGAACTTCCAACCGCGCGGAACCTGGGGGACCAGCTTCTCGGCCTGGCGCAGGGCGCGCAAGACCCGGCGCTGCTGCTGCAGGCCCATCATGCACTGGGACCGACCGAGGTGATGGCCGGAGATTGGGCCTCCGCGCAAATGCATCTGCAGCAGAGTGTCTCTCTCTACGACCCCCAGGAGCACCGCTCACACGCCTTGCTCTACGGCGGCCATGATCCGTGTGCCTGCTGCTTGGGATTCTCGGCCCAGAGCCTGTGGATGTTGGGCTATCCCGATCAGGCACTGGAGACGAGCCAGAGGAGCCTGGCGACGGCCCGGAAGCTCGGCCACCCTTACAGTCTGGCCTGGACTCGGTTGCAGGTCGGGACATTGCATCAGTTTTGCCGCGACTGCTCAGAGACACAGGAGCAGGCCGAGGCACTCCAGAAACTCTCCGACGAGCAGGGACTCCCTCAGCACCTGGCAGCAGCAGCAATCCTGCGGGGCTGGGCGCTGGCCGCACGAGGGCATGTCGATGAAGGCCTCGCTGAGGTGCGCCTGGGGCTTGCGGCCTCATCGACAAGCCCCCTCTTCTGGCGACTGCATTTTCTGGCAGTGCTGGCCGAGGTGTGTCGATGGGTTGGCGAGATCGAGGAGGGACTGGATGCGCTGGCGGAAGCACTGCGGGCGGTCGAAGACAAGGGCATTGGCTACTACGAGCCGGAACTGCACCGACTGAAGGGAGAGCTCCTGCTGGCTCGCAGTTCCCAGAATTCGGCGGAAGCGGAAGCCTGTCTGCACGAGGCCATCGCCATCTCTCGCCGTCAGCGGGCGAAATCCCTGGAGCTCCGGGCCACAATGAGCCTGGCCCGACTGTTCCAGCAGCAGGACCGCCGATCCGAAGGCCACGTCGCGCTGGCGGCCGTCTACGGCACCTACTCGGAAGGCTTCTCGACGCCAGACCTGATGGACGCCGCGACTCTATTGAAGCGTTTGGCGTGAAATCCGACGTTCGGCCCCGGCGACAGAATCGACGATGGCGGGGTCATCCGTCACCGGTACGACTCTACAGCAAATCGGTGTTACCCTCTTACAAAATCAAAGCACGTTTTGTCCTCTGGCGGGACCGGAAGCTCCCCATAGACTGAGGTTCCCGGATATTTCGCTGCGCCGGCATGACCGGAGGACCAGCGAAACCGACCGCCCAACCCCTGGTTCTCCTGCATGACTTCGACGCGATGTCGTCGGGGTTTGGAAAAAAAGATGAGTGCGTGTCGATTCTGGACGCCGCCAACCGACTGAGAGTCGTTGGACGACTGCCCTGGGGAAGACTGATGCACTTCATGATGCTGATGATCCCGAATGTCGACCGGGGCAACCAGAAGTTGGATGGATTTGTGCCCGACCCGAAGAAACTCGAAGAGTTGGGTCGCTTCAACGAGGAACTGGGCAAGGCCGTCAAGATCCTTTCGCTGAACGGTCTGCATCCGCTCCACACCGGGGCGCGTGTGGCGTTCGAAGGGGGAAAGCCGACGGTGACTGATGGGCCGTTCATCGAAACCAAAGAAGTGCTGGGTGGCTATTTGCTGGTGGAAGCCGAGTCCAAAGAGCAGCTTGTGAAATGGGCGCAGCGGTGCCCTGCCGATGAAGGGGACATGATCGAGATCCGCCAGATTTTTGATGTGACGGACTTTGCCATCAAGAGATAGCGCGGTCGAGAAATCGTTCGTCGGTGTCAGCGCCCGAGTGCGAGAGCACCATTCACGTATCAATCAGGAGAAATGAGATGGCGAAACCAGCCAAGAACACGATCTGTCTCTGGTACGACGGCGGCGCCGAGGAGGCAGCGCAGTTCTATGCGAAGACATTCCCCGATTCCTCCGTCGGCGCGTCGTACCGCGCTCCGGGCGACTTCCCCGACGGAAAGCAGGGAGACGTCCTTACGGTTGAATTCACCGTGATGGGCATCCCGTGCATCGGCCTCAATGGCGGCCCCATGTTCAGGCACAACGAGGCGTTCTCGTTTCAGGTGTCGACCGCCGACCAGGCCGAAACGGATCGCTACTGGAACGCGATCGTCAGCAACGGCGGACAGGAAAGCGAGTGCGGCTGGTGCAAGGACAAATGGGGCATCTCCTGGCAGATTACGCCACTGGTCCTGATGCAAGCCTTCACGGGTTCCGATCCCGCAACTGCGAAGCGTGCATTCGAAGCGATGATGACGATGAAGAAGATCGACGTCGCTGCCATCGAAGCGGCACGCCGCGGCTGACATTCCCATCGCTGCGACAAGTTGCGAAACCGAGTGCTGTCGGGCTGCGAGGCATGGAGAACGACATGACAGAACCGGCATCCCCCAGGATCGTGAGCCGTGACGAGTGGGAACGGGCCCGCGCTGAATTGCTGGTCCGCGAGAAGGCGCATACGCACGCCGGCGACGAACTCGCCGCTGCGCGGCGGCGCCTGCCGATGACGCGGATGGAGCGTGTGAACGTTGTGGGCCCGAATGGGCTCGTCCCGCTGCAGGCTGTGTTCGAAGGCCGGCGCATGCTGGTCGTGTACCACTTCATGTGGAAGACAGGCGCGCGTCTCCATGAGCAGTGCGAGGGCTGCACGCACAGCCAAGTGGCGATGAACTCACAGGTCCGCGCGTACCTGGCTGCGCGCGACGTGAATTACGCCGTTTTCTGCAAAGGCCCGTGGAACGAGATCGTCGCCTACCGGGACTTCATGGGCTGGACGGCGCCCTGGTTCTCTACGGCCGAATCAGGAGCGGTATTGGCGACTAGAGACGGCGGTGACCTCCGCTGCTACCTGCGAGAAGGCGACGACGTGTACGAAACGTACGAAACGAAGTGGCGGGGGATTGAGCCCATGCTCCCCACGCTGCAGATGCTCGATCTCACCCCGTACGGCCGCCAGGAAACGTGGGAGGACTCACCCGCCGGCTGGCCTCAGGAGAAGGCCGGATCGTGGTGGCGGCGTAATGGGCGGCCGGTGGCACAGTGGACGCGTACCAGTTCGCCTCCCTCCGTGGTGCAAATTGACGCAGCCCGGAATCAATAGCCTACTCGTCGCTATACGACACACGAAGGCCTTTGAGAGAACGGTCCGCGACGGCATTCAACCGAACGATGTGTTTTGAGGCGCGCCTTGAGGCCGGCGAGCGTCCAGGTGACTCCTCTCTCTCGGATCAATCTGAGCAACGTTCAACATCGCCAGACACGCGAATCCTGCGCCGTTCGTGCTCCGCTACGTTTATGCGAGGCATCGCGTTCTTGCGGTGTCGTGCGGACGCGGCAAGCGAGTTGGTCTCCCGAGAATGGACCATTACCGGTGGCCGCTCCCTACAGGATCCAACCACTCAATTCACCACCGATGCTTTGCTGACTATCGCGGAAGATCGAGCGTATCACCGTCACCGACCAGGGGGGCGCGTGCGGTGCATTTCACGCATTTTCAGCACCCAGCTCACTCGGTCCTGCCAAACCGTAAATCAACGCAACCCATTCTTAAATAATGGTTTGGAGACAATTGATACTTCGAGTCACTACGAGCGCGAAACGAGGATGCGGGTTTTGCACCCGCGTCCCCTTTTTGTTGCAACCCCATTGCAACAAAGTACTTGCAAAGTGGAGGCGGCGGGAATCGAACCCGCGTCCTGTGAACTCTGAGATGAGGCTTCTACGTGCGTAGTCGGTTGATTGGGTCTCGCTGCATTCGGCACGGCCGACAAAGCCTAGCGCAGCCAGGTCACCACTTGTCTTACTGCCGGCGTAGCGTCCGTTGACCGGCAGCCAGCCTGATTTTGTGACCGGCCGTCGGACTCCTCAGGCGGGGATTCCTAAGCCGGAGCTGCCGTAATTAGGCAGCCAAAGCGAACTGCTTGTTGGCAGTTGTTGTGTGATCAGCTTTTTACGTGGCCAACTGATCAACCACGGCACGCCACCGTCACCCGCGAAGAACCAGTCGAAGCCGATCGCCCCCGGGAGGTCGCCGGCGACGCGGCACAAGCCGCATCGCCGTACTCCATTCTACGTCGGACGGTGCGCCGGTCAATGAGAGGTCGAGGAAGAAAGGGCAGGGGACCGAATCCGCGCACGGTCGACGCCACTTTGTTCAGGTCGATTTCATCTTGTCCATCAGCAACTGGACGACCACTTCTCCGTCCTGCTGTTTGAGCCAGATTACCTCATCCTCGCTGCCGTAGAGCTCTTCGACAATCGCTTCGGCCAGCTCGCACTCGTACGTCAGCAGGTGATGGGCCAGCCATGTTGCGGCATTCTCCCGGTTCACGCCGAGGGAACCCTTCACATACTTGTAGCCCTTTTTTCCAATCGCCCTCAGCCCTTCCAGCAGTGCGACGCCAGGCACCGTGGTGGCGGCTTTTCGGTGGAACTTCGAGGTCTTCTTCTTGATCACATACGGCAGAACACCTTTGAGAATGATCTCATGGTGGAAGGTGTTGGCGATTCCGTGGAGCGCCTCGGCATGGACGACTTCGCACGACATCGACTGCGCGGACGTCTGCAGCGACTTCAATCCATCGATATGCTTCTTGGTTTTGTAGGCGGACCGGCCGGAGGCCAGGCAGGTCCCGACGGTGAGCACTCCCCCGGCGACCACGAGCCCGACTCCCGTCGCGGACACGGCCGCGCCGGTCATCAGCGCGAGTGCCCCGGTTCCGGTACCCATCTGTGCGGCCGAGACGCCAATGCTGGCGGCCGTCGCCCCAAGCTTGAAGGTCTTCTTCAGGGCGCGATGGCGATTGATGATCTTCCCTGACGGCGGGGACGGAATGACAAAGTCACCTGCTTCCGGCATCGCACAACTCCGTCGCGGCGTACTGGTGGAGCAAATGTCGACGGACGGTGAGTACGCTCCTCGCCGGTCGCATCGGCAGCGATGAAACGTATACCTTCGGATTCGGAAGCGACCGGCGAAATCCGGTCCGGGGCCATACCGGTCGTCGAAATGCCGTGGTCGGAGGGCCGCTTATTCGGCATGCACAGGCGAAGGCGGTCGTTGCCGAGACTGTTCGGCCCAAGGGCGGCGGCCAGATGGCAGCCTGCGAGACCGCGGGCACAGTTCGTGGGCGATGTGGACGAGGGGCGATGCGAGCGATTCGCTTCCCCCCAAAACAGGTTGCCGCCGGAACAGCAGCGATTTCGCCACCGGCCAGCATTCGGGAACCCGTTGCCTGTCCGTCCGGGCAATGGACCGTGGCGCGTCAGCCCCCTTGAAGACTACGACATCGCAAACTGTTGCAAGGGCTGGGGCGCCGGTGATCGTTCTCGGAGTTCGTCCGCTGCTGTGGCGGGCCGGCGGGTTTCGTCCGTGGAAACTTCGGCCGGGGTGGTGGCGGGATGGAGGGAGCTGGATTTCTTCAGTTCGTGTTCTGCGACGGCGGCGAGATTCTGTTCGATCGCCTGCGAAATCTCGTCCAGCGGCAGGTGGCTGAGGCGCATCCGTGAGAAGGGGTTCTGCAGGTCCACGCCGATCTGGTCCAGCGACAGCAGCGGATAGGCCACCATCATCACGAACAGCGGCGTCAGCAGCCCCAACTGGTCGACCAGGGCACAGGGCAGCACCAGCAGATAGGCGAACAGGAAGCGGCGAATCTCGATGGAATAGGCCGATGCCAGCGGCGTTTTGAGAATACGTTCGCATCCGCCGAGGTGGTCGATGAGGAGCGCCCGCTCCCGTTCTGCCTGGAAGAAGGCGAACGAATCCATCTCGCCGGTGTGGACCGCCTCGTTCAGCAGCTGCGAGATGCGCGCGGAGACCACCATCGGCATGTGCTGAGCGCGCCGCACGCGCGGCAGCTCCTCTCCCAGGAGTTCCGCGACGTCGTCGAGGTTGCGTTCTCCCCGCAGGCTATGGCGCGTGACGTGTGCAAACGCCGCGGTCCAGTTGATGAACTGCTCGCGCCACGACTTCGATTTCGGACCGTAGGTCATGCCGATGATCGCCAGGTTGCGGCACTGGTTGACGATGCCGCCCCAGAGTTTGCGCGCCTCGTACCACCGGTCGTAGCCGGAGTTCGTCCGCAGCACCAGCAGCAACCCGAGGATCGCGCCGACGAACTCGAACGGCGTGACGGGGATGCCCGTTCTCCAGCCGTTCACCAGCTCGATGATGCAGAACGGCAACGACAGCAGGCCAAAGACCACCACGCGCCAGAAAACGCGCGGCACCACCGAGCCTTTGAGGCTGAACGTCTCCTTCCAGAAACACCTGGGTTCATGGCCTTTGGGTTCCACGGCAGTTCCTTCCTCACGCTCAAGAGTTGTCTGTTGTCTCGACAGGGCAGGGCGGTTCAGCCCGAGACGTACACGGCAGCCCTCGTCTGTCGCAACGTGTCGGCCACCGCGCCGCCCCAGAGAAATCCCAGGATGCGTCGCTGCGGCGCTCCCACCACCACCACGTCGGCATCCCATTTGCGGATGTAGGCTGCCGCGATCTGCCGCAGCGACCCGCAGGCGTGTCCCAGTTCAATCTCCTGCTGCTGGTGGCGAAGGCATTCCGCCATTTCAGCGAGATTCCGGCGGGCCTCGACGTCGGTGGCCCCGATTGCCAGCAGTCGCATCTCTGCGTCATGGAACAGCCGCTGCAGCAGGCACTGCTTGATCGCCCGTTCGGATGCGACGGAGCCGTCGTAGATCAGCAGCACCCGTTTCAGTACGGAACGCGAATCCCTGAGGACCAGCAGGGGCTGAGCGCCGCGGATCGCCAGCTCCGTCAGCGTACTGATTCCTTCGGAGCTGCCTTCCCGGTCGTGAGGCCGCGGCCGGGTCGTGACGATCAGGTCGTGAAACCGCGCCTCACGTGGAAGGAGCTCCAGAGGGTCGCCCCGCAGGCGGCGGACGTCGAAATCCACGCCCGCCTGCAGGCAGGCATGCGTCAGCTCCGAGAGCGCCGTCGACTGGCGCTGCGATTGCCGCTGCAGCAGCTCTCCTTCCGTCGCGGCATAGACGGCCGCTTCGCAGCCGACCGCCGAGGCAATCAGCCGGCGTGTGTCCGCGATCATCAACCCCCGCAGCCGCGCGCCGTGCTGGACGGCCATGTCGACGACGATCGGAATGGCTTCGGTGCCGCGATCGTCGGCTTCCAGGTGGAATAACAGACTGTTGAGCACGGATTCATCCTGCCTGGCACTGCCAAAAACTGCCGGACGGCTCCCGGCGACCCGGTCAGATGGCAGTGAGTCATGATTGCGGCGGACGTTGCCGCAGCCTTACGCCGCGCCGATGAGCTTATCTTCGGCGGTCAGGGGAATATCGACAAATCGATATTGGGTACATTGGGATCAAAAAAGTCGATATATTCGAGGAAGGCAATCAGTGGCGCTGCTGAAATCAATTGGTCGCCGCAAACCGCTGTGGTCTGCGGCATTCGTGCGTTGACTCCCGCAACTTCCCCCGTAACATGCCCTCGCCCGGAAGCCCTCGCCGGCACAACTCTCATCGCCAATCACTCGACAAGGGCGGGCGTGTGGGCGGACAACTGCAGGATCTGAATTACCTGCACCTGTACTATTTCTGGTCGGTCGCGCGCGAAGGCAGCATTACCCGCGCCTGCGCCAGCCTGCATGTCACCCAGCCGACCGTGAGCATGCAGATCCGCCGCCTCGAGCAGGCGCTGGGCGCCAAACTGTTCGAACGCGTCGGACGCGGACTGCGACTGACCGAC
>JAEUIG010000043.1 GCA_016795125.1 Planctomycetaceae bacterium
TCGATACCGGCGCGGGAGTCGGCGCGAGCGGACTGCCGGTGATTCCCTGGATCCTGTTTCAGCCCCCCATCGGCGCCTCTTTCAACTCCGGCATATTGACCGTGCCAGTCTCAGCACAACGACTGACTCAAGTGCCAACTGTCAGCGTCACTGCTGGCCAGGTGCTCGACGATGCAGCCTGGGTTGCGTCCGTCGATGAGTTCTTCGCCACCGATCTGCTGGACCGCCGTGTCTCGCGTCCCGCCGTCAATCAGGCCGATGTGGCACAGCGGAGCGGTCGCACGGCCCGTCGCCGCTCCGCGCGTCCGAGTACACTCGACGCGACCTCATCGAACCCGGCGTCTCCGGTCAGCCCCGCGCCTGCAGCGGCGAATGACTGAGCCTCGCCGACGTTCGTCGCTCAGAAGTCCAGTGTGTTATCGCCCCCATCCGCGCGATCCATCAGCCTCTGGTAGATCTCGACGTTGATGTTCTCGCTGATGAACCGCACAGAGCCGTCCCCGATGGCAAACTGCGCTCCGCCGACGTGATAGCTGCCGAAGCCTCCCACCTGCAGGGCCGCATCCGCCTGCACTTCCGCCGTGACGGCCGGGTCATAAAACTGCGGATCTTTGCCCCCTGGCTCCGGCGGAGCGGCGGGATCGTTGTAATACGGGCTTCCACCGGCCGTGCGGTTCAGCGCGCTGCCGCCATTTCTCAGCGTCGCCCGCGTCCCCGAGACCCATCCCAGGTCGGCCACCGACCGTTTGATCTCGGAAACAAAGAGGGTGTGCGAAACCCCGTCCCGGACATCCGAGTACTGCACCCGACTGTTGAGAAACAGGACGCCGTGGTTGGTCGTGTCGATCGGCGCTTCCAGCGGATGATGCACGCCGGCATAGTTCGACAGTCCCGCATCGCCGGAGGTCGATGTCCGGCCGCCCGGATCGGTGGGGCAGATCAGCAGCGGCAGCACGACGCTCCGCGCCTCGGCATTCGCCGGATCATAAATGCTGACGGTGCGATTGATCCGGGCGTACACGTTCGCCTCGTCGATGTACGGCAGCAGCATGGTGTACCAGCTGTGGTGATACCCCTTTGCCTCGTTGCGGATCGGTCCCGTCTCGTTGACGCTTCCCGCCGGCAGCGAACCCTGCGCGTCGTGATAGTTCTGCAGCGCGAGGTTAATCTGCATCAGCTTCATCTTGCACTCCGTGCGCCGGGCCGCTTCGCGCGCCTGCTGCACCGCCGGCAGCAGCAGCGCCACCAGGATGGCGATGATGGCAATCACCACCAGCATTTCGATCAGCGTGAACCCGGCGCACGCTCGCTGTTCCGTCCTGCACCCCCGAAGCGTGGACTTCCGTCCTCGCACTAAGAGCCTATCCGAGAACTGCAAACCAGCCGGGTGGCCGGGGTTGGAGCAACGCGAAACCCCGGCGAACACACACCGGGGCTTCCCTTCGGTCCAGCCCCGGCCACCCCTTTCCGGTTTTCGGATAGGCACTAAGTTCTGACGCGTGCGGAGATCGCCACGAACCACCGCGCGTCCGCTCTCCCCTGAGCACTCCGATTCACTTGCCATCTCACAGCTCCCGCATGCGATCGACAATTTCGATGACTCTGTACGTCCGCGTCTCTGAATGAGTTGGGCCAAACCGTGCATCTGCTGTGCGGACTTCGATGACCGAGATGTTTCCACATTTCGCAGCACGCAGCGGCGGAAGCCGACGCAACAGACCACGCACTTCTAGCCTCGCTCTCCCAGCACCCGCCGCACTTCTCCCGGGGACGTCCCATGCTCGCGGATGGCATCCAGCGCGCGGCGGCGAACCGGAATCATCCCTGCTGCCGATGCGATCGCCTCCAGCGAGTCGGCATCGCGCCGTTGCTGGATCGCCCGGCCAATGTCGGCCTGCCGGGGATCGAGCGATTCGCACAGCAGCAGTCTCCCCGCATAGCCCGTCTGCCGGCAAGTCGGACACCCTGCCGGAATCTGATAGTCGCCGGCCGCCAGCGCGAAGCCGTCGTCGGGTTCCGTCGCCGTCCGGGCACAGGTGCACAATCTCCGCACGAGACGCTGTGTGATGACCGCCAGCAGGCCGCTCCGCAGCAGGTACGGCTCGACTCCCAGGTCCAGCAGCCGGCTGACCGCCTCCGCGCAGCTGCCTGCATGGAACGACGACAGCACAAGCTGTCCGGTCAGCGCCGCCTGGAACACGGTCCCTGCGGTCTCCTGGTCCCGAATCTCCCCCACCATGATGACTTCGGGGTCCTGCCGCATCAGCGACCGCAGGCCGTTGGCGTAACCCAGTCCGCCGGAACTCGAGACCTGCGACTGCGTCACTCCGGCTACGACCGCCTCCACCGGATCTTCCAGCGTCACGATGCTCCGGGGCGTCGGGCTGTGCTGCAGGACGTGCCGCAGCGCGGCGTACAGGGTGGTCGTCTTGCCGCTGCCGGCGGGTCCGGCGACGAGCACCGCGCCGGTGGTGAGCGTCAGCAGTCGCGTGAGGTTGGCGTGCACGTCGCCGGGAAGCCCCAGGTTGTCCAGGTGCCGAAACTGGCCGGACCCGACGAACAATCGGACGACGGCTTTTTCACCGTGAATCGTGGGGAATGTGCTGACGCGCATTTCCACGCGCTCGTCCCCCGTACGGATGCGTCCCTCCTGCGGGACGTCGGTGCGGTAGGTCAGCAGATCGGCCAGAACCTTCAGGCGCCCGATGATG
>JAEUIG010000144.1 GCA_016795125.1 Planctomycetaceae bacterium
GAAGATCGCCGCCGGCGTTTCCAGTCCCAGCAAGCGGCTGCGGGCCAGCGCTTCGAACGCCACGATGCTTCCGTTCGACAGGTCCACGATCGGCTGATACACGGGGGTGATCTCCCGCGTGTGCAGCAGGGCATTGAGCTGCACCAGCGCGAGAGCGCCCTGGTCGTGATCGGCGGCGAGCGTCGAATTGTGCGTCGTCATCCGCTCGCGCGTCAGCCGGAACGGCATGTCGGCGATCTGCACCAGGTCGTTCTCGGCCAGCGTCACTTCGTGCTTGATCCGCACGCCGTTGACGAACGTCCCGTTCTTGCTGCTGTGGTCGCGGATCCACAACTGCCCGTCGCGCTCGGTGATCTCGGCGTGCAGGCTTGAAATTGCCCCGCTCCGCAGCGTCAGGCTCAGGTCGGCGCGGCGGCCGATCTGGAATGGCAGCGTTTCGATGTCGACGCGGCACTGCACCCCGTCGGCGACAAGTCGCCCGTGCAGCGCCCAGATTCTCGAATTGCCGTCCATCGTCTGACCCAGACTGCGAACACACGACGACTTCGCCACTGCAGCGACAGACTCCGCCAGGACGAGCGCACAGTGCGCCCTCTCTCGGCATCGTCCGTCATGAAGAACATAGCTCACGGGAAGTCGTCGCGGCGGCAATTGATATGACAGAAATCGGACACTGCCCTGAGAACCGTTACTGGCGGTGAATCCGGAAGGGCCGCCGTCGTGTCGCCCCGGCGTGGTTCGGTGTCTTCCCGCTGATCCGCACAACCGCACCCGCATTCGGGCACCGAACTTCCGGCCATTCCGGCCGCGGGTTCTGTACGTGCTACAGTCTCAACGCACGGTGTTATGTGGCCGCATCCCCTCGTACGCGCTTTTCGCGCAGCGGCCCGGCACTCCTGCCCTCGGCAGGCGAACGGACATGTCAACCACCATGACCACCGACACGCTGCAAATCACTCCCGAGTTGCTGTCCCTGATCGATTCGGACACGGTTTTTCAGCCGCGTGTCCCGTCATCGATGAAGGAGACGGGCCTTAACCCCATTTACATCGAGGGGTTGCTGCTCAAGCACCTGGCCACCACGGCCACCTGCACCGGCCGTACTCTCGCGCAGAACGCCTGCCTCCCGTTCGGAATGATCACCGAGATCATGAACTCGCTGCGCAAGCGGCAGATGGTCGTGCATTCCAACGGCAACACCTTTAACGACTATGAGTACGCCCTCACCGAGAACGGCCGGACCCGCGCGCATCTGATGCAGCGCGACTCCAGCTATGTTGGGCCGGCGCCCGTCACGCTGACGGATTACATCCTCTCGGTCGAGGCCCAGTCGATCGTCAACGAGTCGCCCGATGAGGAACGGCTGCGCGAGGCCTGCAAGGGCATCTCGGTCGAGCCCCGCCTGCTCGAGAGCATCGGGCCTGCGTTCAACTCCGGCGCCGGGCTGTTCCTGTTCGGCGCGCCGGGCAACGGCAAAACGACGCTCGCCAGCCATCTCACCAAGTGCTTCGGACAGCACATCTGGGTGCCCCACGCCATCCTCGAAAGCGGGCAGCTCATCAAGTTCTTCGACCCGCAGTTCCACAAGCCGGCGGCCGCCGACAGCAAGCTCCCCTTGAGGAACGAAAACTGCGACCCCCGCTGGATCAAAATCCAGCGACCCACCGTCGTCGTCGGCGGCGAACTCACGCTCGACGATCTCGAAATCAGCTACAAGCAGGGAGGCGGCGTCAGCGAGGCTCCGCTCCAGCTCAAGAGCAACTGCGGCTGTCTCCTCATCGACGACTTCGGACGCCAGCGCGTGTCCCCCGCGCACCTCCTCAACCGCTGGATTGTCCCGCTCGAGTCGCATCGCGACTTCCTCACCCTCGCCAACGGCAAGAAAATCCAGGTGCCGTTCGAGCAGCTCATCATCTTCTCGACCAACCTCCAGCCGGAAGACCTTGTCGACGAGGCCTTCCTGCGGCGGATTCCCTACAAGATCGAGATGAACGATCCTTCGGACGAGGAATTCCATCACCTGTTCAAGCTGTACTGTGCCAGCTTCGGCTGCGAGTACCGCAAGGACGTCGTCAACTATCTCATCCAGACGCACTATGCGCCCGTCGGTCGGGCCAAGCGGCGGTGTCATCCGCGCGACCTGCTGAAGCAGGTCCGCAGCTACTGCCGCTACAAGAAGCTTCCGCTGGAAGTCCGTCCCGAATACTTCGACATCGTGGCGCGCAGCTACTTCGCCATGGTGCTGAAGGGCTGAGCCGCATTCCGCGCCCTCGACTGGCGGCCGTTTGATGCGCCGCCCAATTGTCTGCTGAGTCCGTCATGTCCGCCAACCGGCCGTCCGAACCGCGTTTCGATCCGCGCCAGCCGATCCCCGGCTACGTCACGCGCGAACTGATCGGCCGCGGCGGCTTCGGTGAAGTCTGGAAGGCCGACGCCCCCGGCGGCCTCACCAAGGCGATCAAGATCGTTCATGCCGGCGTCGACTCCAGCCGCGCCGAACGCGAACTCCGCGCGCTGCAGCGGATCAGGGACGTCCGGCATCCGCTGATCCTGTCGATCGAACGCATCGAGATCATCGGCGGCACGCTCGTCATCGTTACGGAGCTGGCCGACGGCAGTCTCCGCGACGTGTTTCACAAGTACCGGACTCAGGGAAAAACCGGCATCCCTCGGGACCGGCTGCTCGCGCTCATGCGCGACGCCGCGGACGCCCTCGACTACATCTACGAAGAGCACTCGCTGCAGCATCTCGACATCAAGCCCGAGAACCTGCTCGTCGTCGGCAACCGGCTGAAAATCGGTGACTTCGGGCTCATTAAGAACATCTATGAGCGCGGCGCGTCGCTCGTCAACGGCCTGACGCCGACGTATGCCCCGCCCGAACTGTTCGAAGGCAAGCCGACCCGCCAGAGCGACCAGTACAGCCTGGCGATTGTCTACCAGCATATGCTCACCGGCGAGCTGCCGTTCGACGGCGCCACGCCGGCTCAGCTCGCGCGCGAGCACCTCGCCGGCGTGCCCCGGCTGTCGCTGCTCTCGCGCGCCGAGCGCCCCATCATCGCCCGCTCACTCGCCAAGTCTCCCGCCGACCGCTTCGAGAGCTGCAAATCGCTGATCGACAGGTTGGCTGCCGCGAACATTGACCCCCTTGACACTCAGGAGCCCGTCGAAGATCGGCAATCGGAGACCGCGCGAACGAACACGGTGCCGCTCAACGGCGTGCTTGCGCCGGCCGGCGCAGCACCCGGCAGCGAGCCTCCCCCATCTCCCGCGCTCGATCCGCTGCTCAGCGCCATCGAAGTCAGCCTGCATACCAAGGGCAACAACGGCGACACGACCTCGCGCCGTTCCGATGCGATCCTCGGCGCCGGCTTTGTCCCCACGGTCTTCGTCGGAGTCGGCGGGGCGGGCGGAACCGTGCTGCAGCAGCTGCAGGTCCGGATGGAAGACGCCCTCGGAACGCTCGGCGAGATTCCGTCGATTCAGATGGTCCTCGTCGACACCGACGGCCGCGCCCTGAACGTGCTCATGCGCGAACACAACGTCGCACGCGCCATGGATGTCGCCGCGCTCCCCCTGCGCCGCCCGGAAGACTACAAGTTCCGCGACTCGAAGCTCAACAAGTGGCTCCACCGCCGCTGGATTTACAACATGCCGCGGTCGCTGGCGACCGAAGGCTACCGCCCGCTCGGCCGGCTGGCGATGGTTGATCACGGTCCGCGAGTCATCACCTCGATCAAGACCGCGATCGCCAAGGCCGCATCGGCCGAGAATGCCACAAAGTCGGCCGAAGCCACCGGCATCCCGTTCCGCCACGGTCACGTGCGGATTGTCTTCGTCTCCTCGATTTCCGGTGCAACCGGCAGCGGCATGCTCCTCGATCTGGCCTACGCGGCCCGCCAGGAACTGAAGAAACGCAGCCTGTCCGACGAAGACGTCGTCGCCTGCCTCCTGCACGCCACGCCCGGCAATCCCGCCGAACGGGACAAGGCAGTCGCGAATGCCTACGCCCTGCTGTCGGAACTCGGGCATTACAGCAGCCCGGGACACTTCTATCCCGGCGAACCGGCCATCGAGACCTCTCAGTTTCACGGGGATAATCGTACATTCGGCACCACCTACCTGATCAATCTCGGCAACGACGTGGACGGCCAGCGCTGGCAGGCGGCGGCCGCTGAAGTCGCGGAGTACCTGTACTTGACGACGGCGACCGCCGCCAAAATGGTGGTGGATGCGGCCCGGCACACGGACGAGGCCCAGTCCTCCCGGAGCCGCACGACCGTACTCGTCCGCTCGCTCAACGTGCACCGCCTCGATCGCGCCTATCGGCACGACGTCGCGGCCTGCATCGCCCAGTCGTGCCGCGACGTGCTCACGCTCTGGGAGTCCGGCAACTGTCCTGTTCAGCCGGCGGCCGCGAAAACCGTCGATCGCGCCGCCGTCGTCGACCTCGGGACCACTCCCGCAAAGGTCGCGAGCGTCCGCGCGGCCGCGCGCGCCGCCGAGTGGATCGAGGGATGCCACCTGCATGCCGATTCGCTCCAGCAGATGTCGCGTCGCCTGCATGAAAAAATCTGGAACGCGGAGGAGCACGACTATCTGCAGCAGTTCTTTCAGCAGTTCTGCAGCGAAGCCGGAGAACGCGGCCTGCTGCGGCAACAGGTCGTCGACAGCGCGGTCCGCTCTGTGGACCGGCTCCTGGGAGAAGATCCGGACATTGAGGCGGATCAGACGGCGACTCTGCAGGTCGAACTGCGCAACCGGCTGGCGGAGTGTGCCGGCACAATGGCGTCATGGCTGTCGGCCCGCGTGCGCGAACTCGTCGACCAGTCGGATGCCGGCATTGCAGCCGCCCGCTCGGCGACCTCTGCGCTCGCGTCGCAGATTGCCGAGCTGCGCAGCGAACTCGAACGACGCCGCAAATCGTCTGCGGAAACGGCCGCTCAGGTTCTGCAAACGCTCCTGCAGGGGCCGCCCGCACAGGCGCCGACCGGCTTCGCACTCTTCAAACGCCGCCAGGTCGCCCCGCCTGCCATTCCACAATCCGACGAACTGGCCGTCTACGCCGCACGCCGGCTGGATGATGCCCGGCTCAAGGCGCTGCAGTCGTTCCTCGACACTATTACATCACAGGTCGGCGGGTTGACGGATCAGCTCAACCAGCTCTCGCGAGAGCTTTCGGCACTGTCCACGGAATTCCCCGATCCGGAACCTGTCACCGAGACCGCCAGATTCGCAGGCCCGGAGACACAGAGTTTTGTCGAACGGATTCGCCACGCGCTCGTGCAGCGGCGCGAAGCGATCGCCCTCGCCGTCCATGAAGAAATCGGCCGCTCCGTGCTCACGGGCGACCAGAAGTTGCAGCGCTACGTCGGGGTGCGGTCCGAGCTGCACGGGGTGCTGAAGGCCCCGATGGCGGTGGCCGCCCGGCGGGTCGTCAATGATTTCATTCGCCAGACCACGCTGGAATGGATCGCGGAATCCGCCCGCGAATCCGAAGCCGGCAACCAGGCCGCCTGCGGTCGCCTGGTGCAGGAGTTCCTGACCGAACGCAAAAGCAGGACCAACGCCGTCCTCGATCCGGTCCTCGTTCTCGCGCCGGACTCCGTCGAGCCGCGCGTCCTCAGCTCGGCTTTCGCGTCCTGCAAGGGCGCGCGACTTGTGCCGGCACGCACCAACGGCATCACCGTCTTCGCCGAAATTGCCCCGCGCCCCCTCGAAGACGTCGCCGATTCGCTGATTCAGGGACAGGAGCTGTACCGCCAGCTCGCGCAGAAGTTGCACACGCGGGAAGATGTCGACTGGAGTCCTCTGCCACCGCCGCGTGCCGCCCGCCGCAGCGACTCCGGCAAGGCCCCCAGCGTCCAGGTCCACAACCACGCCACGCCGCCCAAGTGACGCGCTGCAGGCGCTGCCGTCTTCTCCCACTCTCCCCGGAGAGAAGGCCTGATCTCAACGCCAGCGCCAGTCCTGGGAGAGGGTCGGGGTGAGGGGGCTGAGTGGGAATTCATCGAGTCCCGGCTCGCCGGTGTGGCAACCTCCAGGCAGCGCGAAGGCCGTGGCGAACATCAACGCTGCGCCACTCGCTTCCGCTGCCAGGCACGCCGGCTAAACGTGCGTCCGCTCCCATCCTCCGCGCCAGAATCGCCACGCCACCAGTACCCCGCGCAGCAGCATGTCGAGACACATGCCGATCCACGCGCCATACAGCCCGCCGTTCAGCACAACTCCGCACAACCAGGCCGCCGGCAATCGCACCAGCAACGTGGTGAACAGAGTGATCCACATGGGGACGCGCGTATCGCCCGCTCCGCGCAATCCTCCCACGTAAACAATCCCTGCGACCAGCGGCAACTGGAACAGCGCCAGCATGCGGAAGGCCGGCACCCCCGCCGTAATCACCGCCTCGCTGTTGTGCATCCCGCGATAGATCGACTCGGCGCCAAAATAGAACACCAGCGTGATGACCACTCCCAGCACTCCGCACTGCAGCACGGCTTCGTGACCCGCGCGGCGTGCCCGGTCGGGCAGTCCGGCGCCCAGCGACTGCCCGATGATCGTGGCTGCCGCGGCCGCCCAGGCCACCGCCGGCAGA
>JAEUIG010000151.1 GCA_016795125.1 Planctomycetaceae bacterium
CGAACATCATCGGGATCAGCATCAGCTTGAGCGGCCCGGGTGCATCGATGCCAGGAATCAGGGCCAGCCAGAAACCCCCGAAACCGTGGACCTGCGAGCCGTACATGTAGGTCGCCAGGAATGCGGCCACGGCGAGCGCACCGGTGACGGCAATCGAACCCGTCGCGGAGCCAAGGAACGGCACCGCCCCCAGGAGGTTGCAGATCAGGATGTAGAAGAAACAACTCCACACGAACGGCAGGTATTTGTCGGCCGGATGACCGCCGGTGGGAATATCGCGCGAGTGGCTGTGCGTCGCCAAAGCCGGGTGTTCGAGCTCATGCAGCGTCGGCTGATGGCCAGTCATCGGCTCGCTGTGCTCAGGATGGTCGTGGTCTTGCCCGTGATGGGCGTGCGGATCGCCGATAATCGGCCGCACGACCTCATCGCGAATATAGACCGCGAGCATTTCCCAGAAGTTCCACCACCAGCCATTCGCCACCTTGCCGCCGCGGACCCGCTTGACCAGCCCGTTGAAGATCCACAGCGTGAGCAGCACGGCGATCAGCTGCAGCACCATGAACTTGGTGATCTGCAGGCCGAACAGATTCGGCAACGCCACCTTGATCCCGAACGGGAACTCAAAGTGGTCGAAGTCGTAAACGTGATGGAATGTGCCGTGTTCGGCCAACAGCATCGTCGCTGTCCGTTATGTGTTTGCCGCCTGTCCCGGGCGACTCAACCCGCCCTCAGGCCGTCGGCTGTCCGACACCCGAAGCTGACCGCGTGACCGTCATGCCGGCAAGCAGCAGTCGGGTTTCCACGGCAAGGGTTACGAGATATCCCACGATCACCCACACATGAAATGCACTCGGACCGAGGTCCGGCCGCAGGAACCGCAACACGAGCGTGCCTGCCAGCACGAACGCCATCCTCAATCCCATTCCGACCACCAGTGCCGCCAACGCCTGATTGGGGCCGCCGTCGGCAGCCACATATCGCAACGCAATTACTCCCGGCGCCAGACACAGCAGCAACGCGTAAGTCAATCCTTCCAGTCCGCCGCGATCGGCAATGAGCCACGCCGGCAGCGCCGCCAGCAGCCACAGCGCGGCCGTGACTGCGATCAGATGCCGAACTCGGGTCCACGCGCCGCTCATCTCGTATCGCCCGATTGCCGGGAGGAGCCGGGGAAGGCCCCCGGTTTCTGCTGCTGCCGCATGAGTTTGACGAACTCCAGCATGCCGACCAGGAAGCCGACGCAAGCGCCGGCCACAACGAGCCAGGGGCTCGTTTCCCACTTCCTGTCCAGCCAGAATCCGATCAACGTCGGCACCGCTATCGAAACGCCGACTGAGGAGACCCGCGTCGCCCAGTACATTCCGACGGCCAGACCCGACTGCCCGTAACTTCTCGGGCGCGGCACGGAATTTCTCCGTCTGGAACCGTTCGAAAGATGCAGCGGGCGCCTACTCTCGCTGGCTGCGCAGCAGACTGTCGCCGAAGTCTACAAGTGCCCCCGTGGAGTGTCAAAGCTCGCGCAGCAACGGGTTTGGAAATTCTCAAGACTGGCGAGAACGGTTCCCGGCGGGGGGAAGAGTGCGCGATGCCGGTGCGAAACCGCAAGCGTCGATGGTTGCGAAACGGATGGCCACCCCGCTAGAACGGCCCCAGCCAAATCACCCGTTTCGGATTTCGGATTTCCCCATGAAAGCTCCTATTCGCATTGCCATCACGGGCGCCGCCGGCAACATCGGTTACGCCCTCACCTTCCGCCTCGCATCGGGGGAGGTTTTCGGCGCCGATCAGCCGGTCATCCTGCACCTGGTCGAAGTCCCGCCGGTCGTCAAGTCGCTGGACGGCGTCGAAATGGAACTGGAAGACTGCGCCTTTCCGACGCTGGCCGGCGTCAAGAAGGTCTCCAGCGACAACCTGGAGGACGCGTTCGCCGGGTGCAACTGGGTGCTGCTCGTCGGCAGCATTCCCCGCAAGCAGGGGATGGAACGCGGCGATCTGATCCGCATCAACGGGCCGATTTTCACGAGCGCCGGTAAGGCAATCCAGTCGGCCGCCGCGAAAGACATCCGCACGCTGGTCGTCGGTAATCCGTGCAACACGAACTGCCTGATCGCGATGCACAACGCTCCGAACGTTCCCCGCGAGCAGTGGTTCGCGATGACCATGCTCGACGAGAACCGCGCCCGCGCCCAGCTTGCCCGCAAGGCCGGCAAGCCGGTCGCCAGCGTCCAGCATCTCGGCATCTGGGGCAACCATTCCGCCACCCAGTTTCCGGACTATGCCCACGCGACGATCGACGGCAAGCC
>JAEUIG010000168.1 GCA_016795125.1 Planctomycetaceae bacterium
ATTCCTCGTTGTGACCTGATGCGGAGCATTTTCACCTCCGCAGTGACCTCGTTGTGTGATTCTCCGGCATGCCGATTCGTTTCCGTTGCCCGCATTGCAAACAGACGCTCAGTGTGAGCCGCAAGAAAGCGGGCACGGGAGTAGTCTGCCCCGCGTGCAGCCAGGATGTGCAGGTCCCCTCCATCGAAGGCATCGCGCCTCCCGCCGCAGCGGTCCCCGTTCCGATGGACGCAGCCTACGCCCCGTCGCACGGCGCCGAGGGAGACGTCCTGCGATTCGGCGACGGCGACATGGAGGAGGCGAACCCCGCCTTCGTCATGCCTCCCGTGGTCGACGTCGGCACTCCCCCCGATCGCCAGGACACCCGCTCCGTCTGGGAGACCGACCTCGGCGACTGGGAAGAACACCCGGCCTTTCACAACGCCCCGCGCCGCACCATCAAGGACGAAGCGGATATGACGTCGATGGTCGACGTCACGTTCCTGCTGCTGGTGTTCTTCATGATTACGGCGTCGTTCAGCGTAACCAAGGCGCTGCAGTCCCAGCCCCCCTCGGCCGAAGAAGGCGCGTCCGGCGCTCCCTCGCCGATCACCATGGATGAGCTGGCCGAAGCGTCGGTCGTCGTGGAGATCGCGGCCGACGACTCGATCCGTGTCGACGACGTCCCCGTCGCCGGTCCGGTCGAACTCGGAGAAGTGCTCGCCGCCAAGATCGGCGGCGAAGGCAAAACCGAGTTGGTCATCGAAGCTGAGTACCGCGCCACCCACGGCATGGTTGTCACCGTCACCGACGTCGCCATGCAGGCCGGCATGCAAAGAGTCCGCCGAGTCTCCCGACCCGAACAGCAATAAATCCGACCGCCGACCCCTCGACCTCATCTCTGAATCCCGAATCCTGAATCCCGAATCCTCCGTAATGGCTCACCTGGACATCGCATTCCTGACCGGAGACTCGGAGCGGCGCGAGCTGTCCAAGCAGCAGCCGGTCTCGATCGGCAGCTACAAGTCCAACGACATCGTCGTCGATGAAAAGGGCGTCGAGCTGATCCATTGCCGGATCAGTTGGAACAAATCGGCCTTCGAGGCCGTCGCCGCCGGCGTCGAACCGATCGACGTGAACGGCAATCTGCAGCAGCGGGCCGTCCTCAAGTCGGGCGACGTCGTCCGCATTGGTTCGGTCGACATCACGTTTGCCGGCGAAGGCGCCGAACGCGGCGGAGGCGCCGCGGCGCCCGCTGACGAAAGCACGTTTGGCCTCAAGCCCGTCACCGGCGATCTCCCGTCCTTCCTGTCGGAGCCGGACGATGATCCCGTCATTCCGCCCAAGCGCACAGCCTCCAAACCGCGCGCTGCCGAGCCGCCCGCGACGCCGAAAAAGGCCGCCAAACCCGCGCCGGCACGCAACGACGACGACTGGATGAAAGGCATGAGCGGTCTGGCGGCCGAAAGCCAGCCGGAGCTGCCGGCCCATCGCCCCCGCTCACAGCCGGCCGCCGCATCGGCCGCCGAGCCTGACGTTGATGAACTCGACGAGCTGGAAGAACCAACGGAGCAGAAGGGAGCGGCGGCGCCCGTTGTGTCCGATCGCCTGCGGACCGCGCTGCACAATCGCCGCGACCGTCCGGGAGACGAAGACACCCTCCGTTCCCCCGTCGTCCTGGGACTCGGCGGACTCGCCATCACGCTCCTCCTGCTCGCCGGCGTGTTCTACTTCGTCGGCGCGCGGCGCTCCACGCAGGAAGAGTTCGATGCCGCCCGCGCCGTGTTCGACGAAGGCAAGTACGCGCAGGCCATTACTCAGCTCACGGAATTTGCCAACAAGCATCACGGCGACCCGCTCGAAGAAACGGCCCTCATGCTGGCTGGTCTGGCCGGAGCCGACCGCCATCTGTCGGGAGCCGTCAAAGACTGGCCCAAGGGACTCGAGGCGCTCAAGACGTTCATCAACGACGCGCGCGACTACGACGGCTTCGAGGAGCAGCACGCCGGGATCGCCGAACGCGCGACCCGCATCGCCCGCGGCGGCGCCGAAGCCGCCGGCAAAACCTTCGACCGATCGTTGCTCAAGGTCTCCGACGACGCCGTTACGCTCGTGACGACCTACACCTCCAAGGACACCCCTCCCACGGAACTCGTGCAGGAAGTCGCCAGTCTCCGTCGGCAGTCGGAAGCGGCGATCCTCGAACACGAAACCTTCGATACCGCGCTCGCTGCCGTCACGGCCGCCCTGAATGCCAAAGACCCCATCAAGGCGCTGGAGATCCGACGCGACCTCCTCGTCCGCTATCCGGAGTTTGCCAGCGACAAGCGCCTCGACGCGCAGATGCAGGCCACCCTCACCGCCGAAGCGCAGCGTGTCGTCCCCGAATCCATCGATCGCCCCGCCGCGACCGACGCCCCGGCCTCCTCCCCGGCGCCGCTCTCGCTCGCCTTCTTCGCGCGGTCCCGCACCGACGTCGTCTCTGTCAACGAAGCCGTCTGCGTCCTCGCCAAAGACTGCGTCTACGGAGTCGACACCGTCACCGGCGCTCCCCGGTGGCGGCACGTCATCGGACTCAACACGCCGTTCTTCCCGGTCCGGGAGCCCGGCACCCCCAGCCTGATCACCTTCGACACCCGCTCCAACGAACTCCTCAGGCTGCAGCAGAACACTGGCGAACTGCTGTGGCGGCAGACGCTTGGCGAACCCGCCTCCGGGCCGCCGCTGCTGGACGAGGGACAGTTGTACGTCCCGCTTCTGTCCGGCGCGCTCGTCAAGGTCGACCTGCAGTCGGGAGCCGCTTCCACCCGCGTGCAGTTCTCTCAGTCGATCTCCGCGCCCGTCGCTCTCACCAACGGCAGCCACCTCGTCGTCGCCGGAGACCGCGACGTTGTCTACACGCTCACCAAGCAGCCGCTCGAATGCGTCGGCGTCTCCTACCTCGCACAGAAACCCGGCTCGATCGCCGCCCCGCTCGTGGCCATCGGTCCCTACGTGCTCCTCGGAGAGAACACAGGCGCCCGCACGTGTACCTTGCGTCTGCTGCAGGCCTCGGACCCGCTCCACTTGCAGGAAATCGCCGCCGCCAACGTGGCCGGCAGCGTCCTCGACCTCCCTGTGATTCGCGGGCGCGACCTGTTCGTTCCTTCCAGCGGCGAACGCGTCGCCGCCTTCACCATCTCGGACGACGCCGGCCAGCCCCCGTTGATCGCCGGCCCGAATTTCCAGGTGCAGGGCGGGGGTGAAAGCACGTCCTATCTCGCCACGGGGCCCGACCGGCAGTTGTGGATGGCCGGCAGCGCCCTCCGCAAGCTGCAACTGACGACCAACGCCCTCGAGGCCGACCAGAAGGTCGTCGCCGTCGGCCTCTCCACGCAGCCGCTCCAGTACGTCGGCGGCACCATGTTCAATGCCCGCCAGCGGCCCTACACGTCCGCCGTCACGTTCACCCAGACCAATCGCGAAGAGTTGACCAGCGACTGGCAGGCGGTCGTCGGCGCGCGAATCATCACGAGCAACCTCACGCCGGGAGACAAGCCCGCCTTGCTCTGCGTGACCGAGGCCGGGCACATCTTCCGTACGCTCCCCGCGCATTGGCAGCAGGGGGGCTTCTTCGGCGAAGCGGTCCGGCTCCCGTTGTCCGACGAACTGCGCGAGCCGATCCACGCCGTCCCCTTTGGCCAGGGACAACTCGCGGTCACGGCGGGAGGCAGTGAACCCAAGCTCTGGCTCATCTCCCGGCTCGGCCAGATCGACGCCAGCTACCCGCTCGATGCTCCGCTGCAGGCCGCGCCCGTCCCGCTCGGAAACCGCTTCCTCCTGCCCGTCGCCGGCAAACTGCAGCTCTCGTCCGGATCGGGACAACCGCCTGTCGAAGCGTATTCATTGCCGAGCGACCAGGCCGCCACCATCAAGTGGCGACAGGTGCTCGGCATCGATGAGCAGAACGCGGTCGCCATCACGCAGTCCGGACAGGTCCTGCAGATCAGGCAGCAGAGCAGTCCCCGTTCACATCTGGCGGAAGTCACCCGCATCGAGCTGGAAGCCCCGGTCGAGGTGCAGTCCGACGCGCGCGACGGCCGGATCGCCATCGCCGATGTCGGTCAGCAGGTCCGCGTGCTCGATGCTCTCACGCTCGACGCCGCCGGACGACGCACCCTCGACGCCCCCGTCTCCAACGATGTCTGGCTCGTCGGCGATGCCCTGTTTGTCGAAACCGCCGCATCCAGCCTCCACTGTCTCGACCTGAATGCAGAACTCACGTCCCGCTGGCAACTGGATCTCAACGGCGCCGGACTCGCGGGGCGACCGCTGAAGGTCGGCGACTCGCTGCTCATCGCCCTGGTGGACGGACGAGTCCAGTTGATCGCCGCAGCGACCGGTGAGGTCCAGAAAGAACTGACGACCGGCTGCAGGCTCTCGGGCGCGCCGGTCAACGCCGCCGGCGAATGGCTCGTCCCGTCACTGGACGGCAGTCTCATCCGCGTGACGGAGATCGGCACGCCATGATCGCCCGCAGAATGACCTGGGAAGCACTCCGGGCGATGCTGGCGAACTGGTTCGCCGCCTTCGCCTGCTGCGCACTCGCGGCGAACATCGCCCTCGCGCAGCCCGCCGACCCGGCCGACCCCGCGGCGGCGACGGAAGCACCGGCCGAAGAAACCACGCCGCAGCCGCCCCCCAACGTCGCCGATACCGCGCTCCCCAAGCTGGAGGACCTCACCCTTCCGACGGCCGAGGAACTCCTCACGCAACCCCCGCGCGACTGGATTGTCCTGAAAAACCAGGATGTCGTCGTCTGCGAACCCGTCGCTCCCCGACCCGACACGCTCGCCAAACGCAAACTGGAAATCGACGCCAAAGCCCAGGAACGCCGCGGCAAGTCCGGCGAAGAACTCGATCGCATCCAGGCCGAGTACGAACAGCTCCAGCTGCTCGTCATCACGCTCCCCGAGGAAACGGAAAACCCCGAGTACGCGCTGCCGATCAATCTGATCGAACGCATCGTGCACCACGAAGACCTCGTCCTCCAGCGGATCGACGCGCTCATCGACGAGGCCAGTCTCGCGACTGCGTTCGAACTGCTCCTCCGGCTGGAACGGCAGTGGGACAACTGGCCCGGAGTCAAGGACCGCCACAACAAGTTGCTGTTCGCCGACGGCCGGCAACGCCTCGCAAACGGTGATCCCGAATCCACCCTGGTCGTCCTCACCGATCTGCGGGAACGCGACCCCGAGTACAACGGCCTGATGGACACGATCGCCGAGGCCCTGGGGACCATGGCCTCGCGGGCCATTGCCGCTGGCGACCAGCGCGGCGCCAGGCACTTCCTGTTCCGCCTGGATGACATGTATCCCGGGCATCCCGTCTTCCAGCAGTATTCCGCCGACATGGCGCAACGCGCCAACGAACTGCTGGCCTCCGCCGAACAGGCCTCGCGCGACAGTCAGCCCGACAAGGCCGCCGACCTCGCCGAACAGGCCGCCATCTACTGGCCGCGGACGCCAAATCTCATGCCACGGTTTCGTCCGCTCGCCCAGCGCTACCAGCGGCTCCGTGTCGGCGTCGTCTCGCTCCCCGTCAGCGACGCCATCGGTTCCGTCGCCGCCGCCGCCGCCGCCGACCCCGCCGCCGAACGCGAACGCCGACTCATGGACGTGCCGCTGTTTGAAGTCGAGCGCTTCCGCAACGGCTCCGCCTATTACCGCACCCGCTATTTCGAGTCCTGGGAACCGTTCGATCTCGGGCGGCGGCTGCTGATCACGCTCCGGCAGACGCGACAGCCCTGGGAAACCCAGAACATCCTCGATGCGCCGGCGTTCGTCGCCCTGCTCGAGCAGCATCTCGATCCTGCCAATCCCGGCTACGACGAGCGGCTCGACGGATACATCGAGTCCGTCGCCGTGCGCTCCCCGGTCGAACTCGAACTCCGATTCCGCCGCGTGCCGGCCCGCATCGAGCCGCTGCTCGCAGCGCTCGTGCCGACCGCCGCATCCGCCGGCGATGAGGACGTCGCCGGGATTTCCGCCGGCGGCTTCACGCGGGGCGACGCCGGCGCCGGTCACGCCGTGTTTCGCCGGGCCGTTCCCGAACCCGAAGGGTTGGCCGAATACCACGTCGCCGAAGTCGTCGAACACCTGTACCCCTCGTACGACAAGGCAGTCCTTGGTCTCAGGCAGGGGGAAGTCTCCATGCTCCCGGACCTCCCCGACTGGATTGTCCGCCGCGTGCAGGTCGATCCGAGACTGAAGGATGAATTGTTCGTCCAGCAATACGCCTTGCCCACGACGCACATCCTGCAGGTCAATCCGGCGTCCCCCGCACTCCGCGTCCGCGAACTGCGACGCGCGCTGCTGCACGCCCTCGACCGCGAGCGCATCCTCAAGGACGTCGTGCTTCGCGATCCGCAGTCGGCCCACGGCCGTGTCGTGACCAGTCCCTTCCCCTCCTTCAGCCCGGCCAACAGCCTCGATGTCGGCCAGCATGCCTTCGACCAGTCCGCCGCCCTCGCGCTCGTCCTCGCGGCCGCGCAGCAGATGGACAATCAGCTTCCCACCCTGAAAATGCTGGTCCCGCCAACCCCCGTCGAACGCGCCGCCGCCGAACAGCTGGTCCGCGACTGGCGGCGAATCCGCATCGAGGTCGAACTCGTCGATCTCGCCGCCGTTCCCGACGACGCCGATGACTGGGACCTCTGCTACCGCACGCTCAGCATCGCCGAGCCGACCGTCGCGCTGTGGCCCTTCTTGTCGACGGCACCCACGGCCCAGATCGCCGATCTCTCCGTGTTCCCCGACTGGCTGCGGCAGTCCCTGGTTGAAGTCGACCGCACCAGCGACTGGGGACGCGCCCTCGGAACCGTTAACGGCCTGCACGCCAAGCTGTGGTCGGAAGTCCGCTGCCTGCCACTCTGGGAAGTCGACAACTTTCTCGTCGTCCGTCGCAACGTGCAGGGATTCCCCGACCGCCCGATGCATCCCTATCACGGCATCGAGCGCTGGACCATGCAGGCCTGGTACCCCGCGGAGTAACAAACGTCTTCATGCCGGCCGATCGCCTCCGTCCCGACCGATTCCCTCATCCGCGCCGCGCGTCGGTAATG
>JAEUIG010000366.1 GCA_016795125.1 Planctomycetaceae bacterium
GGGAACTTCCTGATACCGCTGATGATCGGCGCCGACGACATGGCGTTCCCGACGCTGAACATGCTGAGCTACTGGTTCAGGTGGCCGGCGATTGCCTGCTTCGGGCTGAGTTTTCTGTTCGGGGGAGGTCCGGCCGCGGGCTGGACGAGCTACCCCGTACTGGCGGCGGTGATCGAAGCGGCGCCCGGATCGGGAACCGCGCAGACGTTCTGGCTGCTGGCCGTCACGTTCGTCGGCTTTTCGTCGATGATGGGGTCGATCAACTACATGACGACCATCATCAACATGCGGGCGCCCGGCATGACGCTGTTCCGCATGCCGCTGACGATCTGGGCGATGTTCATCACGGCGATCCTGCAGGCGTTCGCGCTGCCGGTGCTGACCGCCGCGGGTTTCATGCAGTTCTTCGACCGGATGCGGGCGGGCGGGATGTTCGAGGGAATCCATACGACGTTCTTCGTGCCGTCAGGGCTGGTGGTCAACAACTCCGCGCCGTATGTCGGCGGCGGACAGCCGCTCCTGTGGCAGCACCTGTTCTGGTTCTATTCGCACCCGGCGGTGTACATCATGCTGCTGCCGGCGATGGGAATGGTGTCCGACATGCTGGCCTGCATGAGCCGCAAGCCGATCTTCGGCTACAAGCCGATGGTGTATTCGATGGCGGCCATCGCGGGGCTGGGCTTCATCGTGTGGGGACACCACATGTTCACCAGCGGGATGAACCCCGCGCTGGGCATGACGTTCATGGTCTCGACGGTGATGATCGCGCTGCCCAGCGCGGTCAAGGTGTTCAACTGGATCGGCACGATCTGGGGCGGTCGGCCGGTGTTCAACGCGGTGTTTCTCAACTGCGTGGCGTTCGTGTCGCTGTTCATCGTCGGCGGCCTGTCGGGCATCTTCATGGCGGCCGTGCCGGTCGACATCTACATCCACGACACCTACTTCATCGTCGCGCACTTCCACTACGTGCTGTTCGGCGCGACGCTGTTCGGCGTGTTCGGGGGCATCCAGTTCTGGTTCCCCAAGATGTTCGGCCGGATGATGAACGACACGGTGGCGAAGGTGCACTTCTTCCTGACGTTCATCGGGTTCAACGGGACATTTTTCCCGATGCACCTGCTGGGAGTGGCCGGCATGCCGCGGCGATACGCCGATCCGTACCTGCACCCGTATCTCGAGCACCTGCTGCCGATGAACCAGCTGATGACGATCTCCGCGATCCTCATGGGGCTGGCGCAACTGCTGCTGCTGGGGAACTTCCTGTGGAGCATGCGGTACGGAGTGCCGTGCGGGCGGAACCCGTGGAACGCGAACGGCCTGGAATGGGCCGCGCCGTCGCCGCCTCCCCATGGAAACTTCGAATCGGTCCCGGTGGTATTCCGTGGACCGTACGAATACTCCGCGCCGGAGCGCGAGGCGGATTACTGGATGCAGACGGAACCGCCGCCGGCGGGCGGGCACCGGCCGGTGGCGGCGCCGGCGCACTAGCGGGGATTTGTCATTGGTCATATGTCATTGGTCATTTGTCATTGGGGGAGTGTGAGCGTCGGTGTCGCTGGAGACACGTGATGAATCCCGATGAACTGTCTGAACGGTTGATGAATGCGGGCGTTCGTGTCGGCAAGGTCGTCGACGCGTTGCCAGACACGCGAATGGGCCGTCATGTGGCGGGCCAGCTTGTGAGGTGCGGCACGTCGGCCGGGCCCAACTACGAAGAAGGACGTTCGGCAGAGAGTCGTCGCGATTTCATTCACAAGTTGCGGATTGCGTTGAAAGAGTTGCGCGAAACACGGTACTGGCTGCAGTTCTGTTCGCGTTCCGAGCTGCTGACCGAGAATCGATTGTCAGAAATAGTTACCGAGATCGACGAACTGGTCCGCATCGTGGGTAAGTCCGTATCAACCGCCAAAGTGGCGTCAAAGAAACCTGTCAATGACAAATGACCATTGACCAATGACAATTGACAAATCCTCAAGCATTTGATGTCACCTTCCGCTCACCAATCCTGGCTCTATCGCTACGCCTGCGCGACACCGTGTGTCGCGATGGTGACGGTGGTGGCCGGCGCGCTGGTGACGATCAACCATGCGGGGATGGCGTTTCGCGACTGGCCGACGTCCGACGGGCAGGCGATGCTCACCTACCCGTGGTGGTCGGATTTTGCCACGAACTGGGACCGGTTTCTGGAACACGGGCACCGGCTGGCCGGCATGCTGATCGGCGTATGGACGATCGGCCTCGCCGTGCTGCTGGCCGTCAAAGAGCGGCGCACCTGGCTCAAGTGGGCCGGCGGGGCCATCCTGCTCGCTGTCATCTGCCAGGGAATCCTCGGTGGCTTTCGCGTGTGGCTGGATGACCGCGGACTGGCGATGGTGCACGGAATGTTTGCCGCCTGCGTCATTTCGCTGATGGCGAGCGTTGCGACCGCGCTCAGTTCCGGTTGGCGCGACGCCGAGGCGCTCGCGGGAGGTCGGGATGTCGGCGTCGCCAAACCGGTGGCGCTGCTGACCGTGGCGCTGCTGGCTGCGCAGTACGTCCTCGGCGGAATGATCCGCCATCACGGGCTGGGGCTGTTCGAACATCTGACGGTCGGGATCGTCAGCCTCGTGCTGATTGTGATTAATGCGGTCGTCGCACATTGCACCCGGGTGGCTTGGCTGCAGAGCAGCGGCCGGTGGCTGCTCGCAGCGGCATTGATCCAAGTGGCGCTTGGCGGCGGCGCATGGGTCACGCGGTTCGGGTTTGCGAGCCTGGGCTATGTCGCCGTAGCCGATTCCATCACGCAGATTGTCTTCCGGACGGCGCATACCGCGGTCGGCATGGTGCTGCTGGCAAACGCCGTGGTGCATGCGGTGCGGGTCCTGAGAATTGCGGCGTTTGCTCCGCCGGAAGCTCCGGTCGTGCTGAACCTCACCCCTGTTCCCGGGAGGCCGGCATGAGCGGCGTCGTGACCGAATCTCCGGCGGCCGAACGCGCCCTCGAGCGGGCGTGGCAGCTTGCGCCGACAGGCGTTGGCGGAGTTCCGGCGCGTGTCGGCGAGTTTGTCGAGATCGCCAAGCCGCGGATTGCGGTGATGGTGCTCGTCGCGGTGACCGTCGGCTACGGATTGGGCTGCGAAGACAACTGGCGGATCGAGCCGTGGCTGCACGCGATGCTGGGAGTCGCCCTCGCGGCGACGGCCGCCAGCGCCTTCAATCAGCTGCTGGAACGACGGACCGATGCGCTGATGCCGCGCACGGCCAACCGCGCACTGCCGACGGGGCGGCTCGCCTCGCGCGACGTCCTGTGGTTCGGGCTGGTGTCCGCAGCGGCGGCCATTGGTGACCTGGCGCTGTTTACCAACCTGACAACGGTATTGCTGACAATCGCTTCGATTGTGCTGTATTCGCTGGTCTACACGCTCTTGAAGCCGCGGTCGGCGTTGTGCACGGCGGTCGGGGCGGTGCCGGGCGCATTGCCGATCCTGCTGGGGTGGACGGCGGCAGGCGGTTCCCTGACAGGGGCGGGCCTGACGCTGTTCGCCATCATGTTCCTGTGGCAGTTCCCGCATTTCCTGGCGATTGCCTGGAAGTACCGCGATCAATACGCCGCCGCCGGCCTGAAGATGCTGCCGCAAGGCGGGGCGCGCGTTGTCGGGATTCTGGCGACTACTTACGCGCTGGCGCTGATTCCGGTGAGCCTGCTGCCGGCCGAGCAGGGGCTGGCGGGGAACCTGTACGGCGCCACGGCGCTCGTGCTGGGCCTGTGGTATGCGGCCGCCGCACTCGGTTTCGCACGGCGGGGAACGGATCTCGCAGCGCGGCGCTTGTTATGGGTCTCACTCGTTTACCTGCCAGTGCTGCTGAGCGTCTTGTTGATTGACCATTGGCGTTTGCTGCAATAACGGCATCGCCGACGGCTCGCCGCTAAACTGTTCGTACGTAGTTGCTGAATCCTGAATCCTGGCGTCTGAATCCTCGAATGTCACATACTCCAGCAAAGCCGGCCGTGAAAATGGGGTTGCCGATTCCCAACTCGAAGTTGGGAATGTGGTTGTTCCTCGGCACGGAGATCATGTTTTTCACGGCGTTCATCGGCACGTACATCGTGCTGTACTTCGGGTCGGTGGATGCGACCGGCCGTTCGGCGTGGCCGACGGACACCAGCATCACGCACATCAACATCCTGGCCGGGGCGATCAACACGTTCGTGCTGATTTTCTCCAGTTACATGGTGGTGGTGGCGCACGAGGCCATGGGACAGCGGGACTTCAAGAAGGCCTACAAGTCGCTGGTGATCACGTTCGCGTGCTCGTGCCTGTTCCTCGGGATCAAGGGGATCGAGTACTACGGCAAGTGGTCGCACGACATCCTGCCTGGGCGCATCGCGGAAACGGACGAAGAAGCGCTGCACAAGATTGTCCGCGAACTTGATGGCGGGATGAACGCGTGGGTCAACGACCTGATCCCCGGCGACGCTCCGATTCACATCAAGCAGGGAGTGACGTCGCAGGTCGAGACGGCGGCAACCGAACTGGCGACGGTGAATACGCAGCTGGAATCCGCCGACCGGGGCGCTCGCGAGGCACTCGAGACTCGGCAGGCTCAACTGGAGGCGCTGGTCGACAATGCCGACGATGTTCGCGCCTGGCAGGAGCTGAATCGCGAATTCAACAGCCTGCGGGACAAGGTGTCGCAGAACTCAATCACGCTGGACCAGGCCAAAGACGTGCTGCACCACCTGGAAGGGGACGCCCGGTTTGCTCCGGCGGTCTCGGCCGTGCATCATCCGCAGCCGATCCTGTACGGCAACATCTTCGCGTCGACCTATTTCCTGATGACCGGGTTCCACGCGATCCACGTGATCGTGGGGATGATCCTGTTTGCCCTGGTGCTGAAGGAAGGCGATCGGCTGAATGAAAAGTGGCACGACTGGGTCGAGAACAGCGGACTGTACTGGCACTTCGTCGACCTGGTGTGGATTTTCCTGTTCCCGATGATTTACATCATTCCGGGGATTTAGCGAACCGCTGTCAGAGGCCGGCGTTTTCAGAATTGTCAGCAGATCTCCGGCAGAGGTGCAAATCCAAGCCGCTGTCTGAATGCTGACACCTGACTGCTGACAGCTCGAACGACAACCAACATGCACGATTCGCATCCATCGCCGCCGGCCGGGGCCGGTCACGAACACGATTCACACCACGCGTACGCGGAACACGCGCCGCATGTGAATTACCTGTTCATCTTCATCCTGCTGTGCATCTGCACGATCCTGTCGGCTGTCTTCGACCTGTTGCCGTCGAAGCGGGTCGTCACCGTGCTGGTGCTGGCCGTGGCGGTCGCCAAGGCGCAGTTCGTGATGCGGTACTTCATGCACCTCAAGTTCGAGGGCAAGTGGAAGTACGTCCTGCTGCTCCCGACGGCGATCCTGGCGTGCGGTCTTCCTTTGGCGCTGGCTCCGGACATCGGCCTGCACTACTACCCGCCGGCCATCCCGCAGCTGCAGTACGAATCGGGCGCCCGCGGAGAAGGCGCCGCCCATGCGGCAGAGCATGCCGACGAGGCGCACCCGGAGGGAGAGCATCCCGACGCCGAAGCCACCGCACCTGCGCACGAGTGAACTCGACACAAAGGCACTGAGACACAAAGACGCGCAGTGGAGACGTGAGTGAAGCGTTTTCAATCTCCGCAGTTCGGTGACCAAGGCAAATCCTGACAGTCCCGCTGCTTTGCGCGTCTTCGTGCCTCTGCGGGCTGGTGTCAGCTTTCTTAATCGAGCGGCCACACAATGACTTCCTCTCCCGCCGTTGTGATCGCCGGTCTGCGGCACAGCTACGGCGAGCGCGAGGCGCTGGCGGGCGTCGGCTTTGAGCTGGCGGAGGGAGAGGTCTTCGGCCTGCTGGGACCGAACGGCGGCGGCAAGACGACGCTGTTCCGGATTCTGGCCACGCTGCTGCCGGTGCAGACGGGCACGGCGACGATTCTGGGTCACAACGTGGCGACCGAGCCGGACGCCGTGCGGCGCGTGATCGGCGTCACGTTCCAGTCGCCGAGCCTCGACCCGAAGCTCTCGGTGCGCGAGAACCTGAAGTTCCACGGCATGCTGTACGGTCTCACGGGAGCAGCGCTCGCGTCGCGGATCGACGAACTGCTGTCGCGGCTGGGAATGGCCGATCGCGCGAAGGATCTCGCGGAGACGCTGTCCGGCGGGCTGAAGCGGCGCGTTGAGATCGCCAAGAGCCTGCTGCACGGCCCGCGCGTGCTGCTGCTGGATGAACCGAGCACGGGGCTTGATCCCGGCGCGCGTCACGACTTGTGGACGTACCTGTCGCAGCTGCGTGCAGAGTCCCGCGTCACAGTCCTGGTGACGACGCACCTGATGGAGGAAGCCGAGCGGTGCGACCGCCTGGGGATTCTCGATCGCGGACAGCTCGTCGGGCTGGGAACGCCGGCGGAGCTGCGGGGTTCAATCGGCGGCGACGTGGTCACGCTTGAGACGGGCGATGCGGACGCACTCGCGGCGGCGATCCGCGAGAAGTTCGGCATCGAGCCGCAGCGGTTCGGCGGCGCGCTGCGCATCGAACGGACGGCCGGCCACGAACTGATTCGCGACGTGGTCGGGGCGCTCGGAGAACAGATCAAATCAGCGTCGCTGGGCAAACCGACGCTGGAAGACGTGTTCATCCAGCGGACGGGGCACAAGTTCTGGGACGACAGCGAGCCGGTCGTTGATCCGAAGAAGAAAAGCAAGAAACATTGACACAAAGGCGCGAAGTCACAGAGACGCGCAGAGAAGGACGCAGAGCGCGATGTAATTCCTTTGCGCGTCTTTGTGTCTCTGTGACTTTGTGTCGAGTTTTTCCTGAACGGGTAACTTGATGTCCGCCATTCTCCCCATCTGGTCGCTCACGCAGCGTGAGATTGTGCGGTTCCTGCGGCAGCGGTCGCGGGTGACCGGGGCGTTTGCGCAGCCGATCATCTTCTGGGTGCTGTTCGGCGTGGGCCTCAGCGGGTCGTTCCGGATGCCGGGCGCGGCCGAGGGCGGGCTGTCGTATCAGGCGTATTTCATCCCGGGCATTGCGGCGATGATCGTCCTGTTCACGGCGATCTTCTCGTCGATCTCGGTGATTCAGGACCGCAACGAAGGCTTCATGCAGGGAGTGCTCGCCGCGCCGGTGCCGCGCTCGTCGCTGGTGCTCGGCAAGATCATGGGCGGCACTCTGCTGGCGTTCGTGCAGGCGCTGCTGTTCATTGGCCTCGCACTGCTGTTGAAAGCGACGGGGCTGGTGACGCTGGAGTTCTCGCTGAGCCTCGGACGGTTCGTCGCTTCGTGCCTGCTGATCCTGCTGATGGGCCTCGGGCTGTGCGGGCTGGGGTTCTTCTTCGCGTGGCGGCTCGATTCCGTGCAGGGCTTCCACGCCATCATGAGCGTGCTGCTGTTCCCGATGTGGCTGATGTCGGGGGCGTTCTTTCCATCGGAAGGCAGCGGCTGGCTGAAGTGGATCATCGCCATCAACCCGATGACCTACGGTGTGGCCGGGCTGCGACGAATCATGTTCCCGGAATCGTCTGCGGCGCTCCCCTCGCTGGCCGTGTGCTTTGCGGTCACGGCGCTGTTCGCCGTGGTGATGGTGACGATCGACACCCTGCTGGCGCGTCGCCCGCAGACATGATTCCGGGTCGTGAGAATCGGCGGTTCTCACCGAGGATCCCAATCGAGATCGGGCGGGGCCGGACGTAAAATCGGGCTGCTGCAGCGTCTGGGAGAGGAGTTCGAGTCGGGTGGCCCGGGCTACCCCCTGGGAGTCCAAGCCCGACTTGGTAGGCGCGGGCGGGGCGACGGGC
>JAEUIG010000386.1 GCA_016795125.1 Planctomycetaceae bacterium
CCGTACTGACGACATTCCTCGAAATGGCTGGCGTCGAAGTCATTTGGAGTTCGCGTTGGCTGTTTGATCAGTCGCTGGCATTGCATGCCGCCAGGCAGGACAAACGCTGGTCACTCACCGATTGTGCCGCCTTCGTCGTCATGCAGCAGCGCGGCATCCGTCGGGCACTGACTTACGACCGGCACTTCGAGCAGGCCGGGTTTGAGGCGCTGCTGCGGCGCGATCCTTGATGGCAGCGTGCAGGCAATCCGCGGGCTGACTCCGCGCGGCTCGCCGAGATTCGCTGCTGATGGCTGAAAGCTGACCGCTGCGCGGTCACCAGTCCCCGACGCCGTCGGGGACTGCCAGCGGGCTGCGGTCGCCGAAGCGGAGCTGTTCGCGGAGCCACACCAGCGGGACCGTTCCGATGGGGCCGTTGCGGTTCTTGGCGACGATGAGATCGGCCTCGCCCGGCCGGTCTTCCGGGTCGTAGGCCTCCGGTCGGTGCAGGAACATCACGAGGTCAGCATCCTGCTCGATGGCCCCCGATTCGCGGAGGTCAGCCAGCCGCGGCCGCTTGTCCTCACGCTGTTCAACGCCGCGATTGAGCTGAGCCAGCGCGATGACCGGCACCTGCAGGTCCTTTGCCAGGAACTTCAGACGCCGCGTGATCGTCGAGATCTGCTGCTCGCGCGTGATCGACCGGTTGGTGGTCTCTTCGGATTCAATCAATTGCAGGTAATCGATGATGATCAGACCCAGTTCCGGATGGCGTCGCTTGAGCCGCCGCGACACGGCGGCGATCTGCGAGACGGTTCGCCCGGCCGTGTCATCGATGAACATCGGGTACTCGCGCAGCTTCAGCGATGCCTGATCGAGGCTGTACTGCTCGACTTCATCGAGGTCCCCCTGGCGGAGCTTGTGGCCGTTCACCTTCGCTTCGATCGCCAGGAAGCGCTCGGCGAGTTCCAGGTTCGACTGTTCGAGACTGAAGATCAACGCCCCGCAGCCGGCGCCGGCGACCGCCAGCGCGAAATTGCAGACGAGCGCCGTCTTGCCCATGCTGGGCCGTGCGGCGAGGACCAGCAGTTCGGCCGCCTGAAAGCCGCTCGTCATTTCATCCAGGCCGGTGAACCCGGTGTGGACGCCGCTGAGCGTTCCTTCCTGGTCCATGCGGCTGTAGATGCGATCGAACGTGTCCTTCAGGATGTCCTTGAGCGCAAACTTGTCGATGTTCTGCTGGCGTTCGGCGATTTCGAAGATGCGCCGTTCGGCCTTGGCGACCAGTTCGTCGACTTCGTCCTGGCCGTGATAGGCGTCGCGCAGCGTGTCGGTGCAGGCGTCGATGAGCGTGCGCTGCATCCACTTGTCGTAGACAATCCGCGCGTAATACTCGGCATGCGCCGCGTGCGGGACCGTCTCGATGATCTGCACGATGTACGGCGTGCCGCCGATTTCGGCGAGTTCGTTGCGCCGCTGCAGCTCGTGGCCGAGCGTCACCGGATCGATGCCGCGCGTACCCGACTCGTACAGGTCCTGAATGGCGGAAAACATCCGCCGATGCGGATCGGCGTAGAAACAATCGACCCGCACATGCTGTAGGACGTCGTCGATGGCGTCGTTGTGCAGCAGAATGCTGCCGAGGACGCAGCGTTCCGCTTCGAGGTCCTGGGGGGGGAGCTTGCCGCCAATGTCGCCGCGGGATTCATTCGCCATCAGGCCGCCTGCCTGTTGAGGGTGCACCGGGATCCGTCAGCGCAGCAGAATGCACGAATCGGGAAATGACAAAGGCATCGACGAACGAGGCCGCCGGAATCGATCCGGCGGCTCGTGAGAAACCGTGGCGCAACGCGGCGGAGGCCGAAGCGATCGCGCCGGGACTATGAACCGCTGACCATCGAAGCGGCCGGCACCACCCACACTTTGACGTCGGAGTCGATCGTCGGGTGCAGCTGCAGCTTGACGGTGTACATGCCCAGTTCTTTGAGCGGGCCGTCCAGCTTGATGTGCTCGGGCTCGACCGGGAAGTTCGCCGCCTTGAGCGACTTGCTGATGTCGGCGGCGAGCACGGAGCCGTACAGGTGCCCCTCGTCGGTGGCGTTGGCTTCAATCGTGACGCTGTACTTGCTGACCTCGTCCGCGAGCTTCTTGATGAGGCCGATCTTCTTGGCGGCCAGCTCGTCCTGCCGCTGGCGATGCAGCTCCACCATCCGCTTGTTGGCTTCGGTCGCGACAGTCGCGAGGCCGTGCGGAATCAGGTAGTTGCGGGCGTACCCGCGCTTGACCCGGACGATCTCGCCCTGTTCACCGAGCGCGGGAACATTCTCGGCCAGCAGCAGCTCGACGCCGCCGCGATGTTCCTTGGACCGAATTCGTGTGCTGGTAGCCATGATGTTTGACGAACGAAAAGTAAGGTGTGTGTCTGACTCAGGAGTCGGTTGACCGGTCCTGTCGGGGCGTCCAATTGCCCCGAGTGTATCGGAGTCGCGTGGAGATCAGAACGGGACTTCGCCTCCGCCCATGTCGGGCGGGGCATCATCGTAGAAGGAGTCGGATGGCTCCGAGGCCGAGCTTCGATTGCCGCCCCCGCCTCCTCCGGGGCGACCTCCGCCCCCTCCACCACCACCACCGCCGCCTCCCTCACCGCGACTGCCGAGCATCGTCATGTTCTCGCCGACGACCGTCAGCGTGCTGCGCTTTTGCCCGCTGGCCTTGTCATCCCAGGAATCGAGGTGCAGGCGGCCCTCAATCAGCACCGGCCTCCCCTTCGACAGGTATTCCCCGGCGATTTCCGCCGTGCGTCCCCACAGGGTCACATCGACGAAAGTTACTTCTTCTTTGCGTGAGTTCGACTGCTTGTCGAACCACGAGCGATTGACGGCCAGCCCGATCTCCGTGACGGCCGTGCCGCTCGGCAGGTACTTGACTTCCGGATCGCGCGTCAGGTTTCCGACGAGAATGACCTTGTTGAAGCTGGCCACGGGAGGATTCCTCTCTGAGGACTGCTCGGCAAATCGCCAGCCTTCATACCCAAATTCTGGTCATTTGTCCACTGTTGGGCCGATCGCCGGTCCCGCGGCGAGACTACCACCGTCCGCCGCGACCACCGCCCCGTCCGCCCATGAAGTAATCCTGCCGCGGCTCTTCTTCCTGGCCGGTGCCGGCGACGTGATTCTGCAGGGTGGGGATCAGCTTTTCATGGAACAGCGCGCCGTGATCGGTGTGGTCAATGACGAGGTGCCGCAGCACGAGGTCGCTGAGCTTGACGAGCCGCGCGAGTTCGCCAACCTGGCTGCCGTCCATCTTGACGTAAGTCAGGTAGTGGCAGCCCTTTTTGTAGCCTTCAATGGGATACGGCAGTTTGCCGTCCTGCCAGGGCGCCGCCGCGAGGATTTCGCCGCCGCACTTGCCCAACAGATCCTTGACAGCATCTTCGGTTCCCGAGCGGTCCTGAGCGAACCGCCCGCTGTCCAACAGGAACATGCACTCGTACAAGCGCTCCGCCAACGTCGTCTCCTGCTGCCTGATGTCGACCCCGAGAAGCGGCGCGCCCGTGGCGCTTGCCCGCAAATAAAGGGGTATGAACTCCCCGCGCCCCAGCGGTCAGCCGCTACGGGGCCATTCGGAACCCACATTTGTAACGACTCCGCCACGATTTGCAACCGGACGCGAATGCCGGGGAAATGGGGGTAGTGTCCTGATTTGAATTATTTTTTTCGGACTCAGCTCCACGGCCGCTGAAGCATGGAGAATGCGATTCGGCTGATGCCGATGAACCACGCAATCGCCGTGAAGGTCAGGGCCAGACTCATTGCGAGCCACCCGCAATCCTTGAACCAGCAAATGGCAGGCGCGGCCGCTCCCGCGATCAAATGCAGGGATGCCCCTGCAATGTTGGAAATGTGCTGATGTCGGGGGAGTCGAGGGCAACTTGTCATGCCCGCATTCTACCACAGCGCATGAAAAACCCCGCCACTTCGGCGGGGTCCGGGACTCTCAGGCCATCACGCGGTCGTACAGGTCATCGAACGACCACAGCGACCCGGTGACGCCCGCCATCATCGTCGGAGTGAGCCGCTGAGACATGACTTCTTCATGCCTTTGTAGCTTCGTGTGAACATCTTTCGGAGTGAGGCGATCATGGCTCACACGAAGGCACAAAGGGATTTACAGAAGGGCGCGAAGGACACGAAGGTCATGAAGTGTTGAGGGATGTCACTCTGGCTTCTTCTTCGCGACCTTCGTTTCCTTCTGTTCAATTCCTTGTTGTTCTCTGCGGCGGCGAGCGTAAGCAACGCTTGTGACCCGCGAGTTCTCTTTTTTGCAGTGTGTCCCCACAGGGAAAGTCGGAACCAATGGCAGCGACGACAGACGGCAATACCGGCCCGAAGCCTCGCCGGCGGTGGAAGCGCTGGGTGGCGTTCGCCCTCGTGCTGGTGTTCGCTGGCGT
>JAEUIG010000341.1 GCA_016795125.1 Planctomycetaceae bacterium
GGCGCGTCTGCCGCGACGCAGCCGGCTGAACGCAGTGGGCTTGCCTGGCGATCTGCTCGCGGCGACCCTCGGACGCGCATTGGGCTGGCTGTTCTCGCAGGTGATGTGGCTCCTCAAATATCGACCAGTCCGCTGGGCTGCGTTTCTCGCAGTGATCGCCGGCGCCATTGGGGCGATCTACTGGTTTGTGGTGTTGCCGCGGCTTCCGCTGTCCGCAGAAGCGGTGCTTGCGGAGTATCAACAGTTGTGGGAGCAGGTCGAAGCGGCGCGGGAGCGTGATGCCGGCGACGACGAGTGGGAGTCGCTGATTGGCCGGGCCGACTCCCTGGCGTTCCGCCACGAACTGCCGCTGCGCCATCAGGCCACTTCGCGGCAGCCCATCATTCAGGAACTGCTGTGGGCCACGCCAAATCTGCCACAAGCCGTCCGCGATTCCCGCGGGGAACGGACCGACGAGTCACCGGCGATCGCGAAAGTCCGCATTCACCTGAGGAACGCCGAGCGGCTCGCGGTTCGCGAAGGGGAAATTGCCGAACAGTTGCCGGCTGCCGCCCGATCGGGTGCAGCGACCATGACGGGCAATGCCGGCATCGACGTACTGTTCGTGGGATTCCTGGTGTTCGATGGATTGGTCGTACTGGCCGTGGGATGGTATCTGCTGAGACGTGCAACGACTCGCGGTCAGCGGTAGGGTGCGTTTTGACGCACCGCACGGTTCGGCGAACGGTGCGGCAAGCCGCACCCTAGGGGGCTTTCGATGTAGGCAGGTCGGGAATGAGAACAGGTCCACTGTTTCGTGAGCCGGCGACCATCCTGATGCATCTCGACAGCGGCTACACGCGCATTCGCGTGAGGACAGGCGGCTACGAGTGGGAGATTCCGACGGAAAAGATCCCGCAGGAATTGCGCCGGGTTGGTTCACGCATGCTGGTCATTATGCGGCGTTTCCGCGTGGATATCACGGACTCGGCCGATGACATCCGGCGAGCGATCGATCAGCTTGAGGTGCACCCGCTTCCCGAGGACATGCGGTGAAAGCAGGGTGCGTTTTGACGCACCGCACGGTTCGGCGATCGGTGCGGCAAGCCGCACCCAACGGGAGTGTTGTCTCAGCTTGCCTTCGCGGCTTCGACTCGCGTGCAGCGGCCGATTTCGCGGACGGCCTGACGGAGGCGGTTGGAGTTCTCGACGATGGCGAGCCGCAAATAGCCCTCGCCGTCTTCGCCGAAGCCGCGGCCGGGGCTGACGGCGACGCCCGCTTCGTCGAGCAGTTTCATGGCGAAGTCGATCGAGCCCATCTGGGCCCACGGTTCGGGGATCGGCGCCCAGACGAACATGCCGGCCTTGGGCTTCTGGATGTTCCAGCCGAGGCGTGAGAGGCCTTCACAGAGCACGTTGCGCCGGATTTCGTATTCGGCGGCGAGGCTTTCGACGGCGGCGTCGCAGTGACGCATCGCGACGATGGCGGCGATCTGAATCGCCTGGAAGATGCCGTAGTCGTAGTAGCCCTTGATGGTGGCGAGGGCGCGGACCATTTCGGCGTTGCCGCAGCAGAAGCCGATGCGCCAGCCGGCCATGCTGTAGCCCTTGCTCATCGTGGTGAACTCCACGCCGACGTTGATCGCGCCGGGAGTCGCCAGAAAGCTCGGCGCCTGGTAACCCTCGAAGCAGATGTCGGCGTAGGCGAAGTCGCTGATGACCAGGAAGTTGTACTTCTTCGCGAGCGCCACCAGCTCGACGAAAAAGTCCTGCTGGATCGTCGTGGATGACGGATTGTGCGGGAAGTTGACGATGACGAGCTTCGGCTTGGGAACCAGGTGCTCGCAGGTGTAGGCCACGTTCCGCAGGAATTCGTACGGGTCGCGGACGTCGAGCGCGATGCAGTTTCCGGCAGCGAGCATCACCGAGTACATGTGGATCGGGAACGTCGGTGAGGGAATGATCGCCGTATCGCCCGGCCCCATGAGGGCCAGGCACATGTGGCTGAAGCCCTCCTTGGAGCCGATTGTCGCGATGACCTCGTTGTCCGGATTGAGGTGCACGCCGTACTTCTTGAAGTAGCGTTTGCTGACTTCCTTGCGGAGGTTGCCGATGCCGTTCGAGACCGAGTAGCGGTGGTTCTTGGGATCGGCGAGCGCTTCGGCGAGCTTCTGCTGGATCAGCGGATCTGGGGCGTCGGTGGGATTGCCCATGCCGAGGTCGATGACGTCGATGCCGGCGACCCGCTTCTGGTACTTGAGCTTGTTGATCTTGCCGAACAGGTACGGGGGGAGCCGCTTCATACGATCCGCGACGGGGATCGTGAAGGGGACGTCGGCAAAGGGGACTTCAGATTCGCTCCGCATGGGAATGTTCGCCTGAGGCGCTGCAAGAGTGTGGCATGGCGTCGCTGCGAGCGCAGCGGGATTTGCCTGATTCTAGGTGTTCTTCGAAATCGACGCGATACCGGGTCTGGAAAGCCGGCCTGGCATTGCAGTGTGGCACACGGATTCGAGCGTGAAAGGCGGCGAGAGGTTGTTGGCGTCGGTCCCTGCGGCCTCATATAATTAACGGTTTGTGCGCACGGCGATCGCCCAGTGGGCCGGCGGGATCGCATGCGTGGCGGGGAACACGAACGTCGGGGCGTTGCGCTTATGTCCAGTCGTTGGCATTATCGGATTGAAGGGCGGGACCTGGGGCCGGTCGAATTCGCCACCTTGCAGGTCATGGCGGCCGAAGAGCGGTTGTTCTTCGACGACGAAATCCGCTCCGAAGAGTCCGATCAGTGGGTGTCGGCGGAAACGGTTCCCGGCCTGTTTCCCGAGGCCGCCGACGAGGACGACCTGTCCTCGATGCTCGGCGATCCGGACACCGAATCGGTCCCGCAGGATCGCGAGAATGGCCTGGAAGGCTGTTATTGCCGCACCCGGACCGAAGAACTGGGGCCAATGTCGCAGGGACAGCTGTTGCGGCTGGCCCGTCAGGGACGCCTTGCGCCGCGGGACCAGGTTCGCCTGGGGGCGAATGCCGACTGGGTCGAGGCGCGGTCGGTGCCGGGCCTGTTCGCTGTCCCGGCCCCCGAAAAGCCGAACCAGGCGACCTCCGAAGCGGCGGCGATGATGGACTCGTTCGAAATCGTCGCCGATCCGACGCCGCGCAAGCCGAAGGCGCCGCGCGCCGCACATCAGCCCGCCGTGCAGATGGAGGACGACGATTCCGGCCCGACGTCCGACGATGTTATCCCGATTTCCGGTAAGTCGCAGTCGCTCCCCGCTTCCGAAGCCCGCTGGCATTGCCGCGTTCTGGGGCAGGAAATCGGGCCGATCGGCTGGGACGATCTGCGTGAGCTGGTGGAAACCCGCCAACTCGGGCCGAACGACCGCATCCGCCAGGAGAGTTCAGCAGACTGGGTCGCCGCCTCCACGATCGCCAATCTGTTCAAGAAGCGAAACCCGAGAGCCGCCAAAGGGAAAAAGAAGAAACTGTCGGAGGACGAAGTCTTCGACATGCTGCAGCCGAAGGAACCAGAGCCCGAAACGCGGTCTCACCTGGCGCCGCAGCGGAGTTTCGAACCGTTTAACCGCAAGTCGTCTCCTGAATCGCCGGCACGAGCGACTCCGGCGGCCGGAACGGGACGACCTGACTCGGCGGAAACGGCTGCTGGGGGCGGCGCCAGTGCACCGGCGGCGGTCGCGGCACGTCCTGAACCGCCTGCAGCGGCACCGGCGCCGCGTCCCGCCTTCACTCCGCCGCCTCCCCCTCCGCGGCCGGCCCCGCGACCGAAGCGTCCGATGGGCAATCCGTTTGCCGGAGTCGGGGCCAAGATCGGCGGCATGTTCGGGTCGCTGGGAGGAGGCGGTGGCGGCGGCCTGGCATCCCATTGGAAACCGATCGTCGGTGTCGTTGTTGTGCTGGCGATCGTGGGGGTCCTTTCGACCACCGGAATTCCGAAGTTCGGAAATCCCGGCACGAAGTACTATGAAGAAACCAAGCCGATCTGGGAGGAAGCTCAGAAGATCAAGAACAGCGGGACCGCCGACGAATGGTCGAAATTCTCTGCGGCAAAGCTGCCGCGTGTGAAGGAACTGGCGGCGGAACTCGACCCGCTGGCGTCCGCGAACGAGCGGCTGTGCCAGTTAATGCTGTTCTGTCACCGCGACTGCCTGCCGGTGCTGATGGCGGGCAACAAAGACGCCAATGGGCCGATCTGGAAAGAGATGACCGGCTATATGAAGGAAGCCGAGCAGATCGTAACGGCGAAGTGACGACGCAGGCCGCCATGCGATTCTGTCAGGAAAACGACGCAAAGTCGCGGAGTCTCAAAGACGCGCAAAGAACGCACGGATGACGTTCACTTGACGCTCCATTGAACTCGAATCAGCGGCACGAGCGCGAGCGATTCGCAGTGTTTCGCGTCGACGTTGAGTTGCTGTGCGTCGTTGTGGCTGTACGTCGATCCCTGACACTCGGAGATGGCCTACCCAGTCAGCGGCGTTTCTTTTTGCCGCTGCGCTGGTCCTTCCGGGAGGCGCCGTTGGCGGAGCCGGAGGATTCGTTGGCACGGCCGGTTCCCTGGGCCTTCGCCTGATCGGCGGCGGCGAACAGGCGTTCGAGCAGGCCGGGCGGTCGCGGCGCTTCAGGCGCCGACGGGGCTGAGACCGGAGTCGCCGTCGCTTCGATCGGTTCGTCCTCCGTCGTTTTTTTTTCGCCGATCTTCAGGTAGTCGATCGCCTTGCGCTCGCTGATCCCCCACAGCGTGGAGGTGATGAAGTACACGCACAGCCCGGCCGGGACGCGGTAAATCATGAACCCGATGAAGATCATCATGTAGTTCATGACCTTGTACTGCAGGGCCTGCTCCTCCGTGGCTGGCGGCGGCATGAACATCTTCTGCTGGACAACCCAGAGGCAGATGGTGATCAGCGGCAGCAGGTTGAAGTGCGTCCAGTGGACGAACGGCAGCTCGCGTCCGAAGCCGAACAGGGCGTCCGGTGCGGCGAGGTTGTCGATCCACAGGAACCGCGCCATGCGCAGGTCGACATCGAAGCTGAGTGCGTTGTACAGCCCGATGAAGATCGGCAGCTGCAGCACCAGTGGCAGACAGCCGGACAGCGGGCTGTAGTTGTGCTTGCGGAACAGCTCGCGCTGCGCCTGCCAGAACTTTTCCGGCTCCTTGGCGTACTTCGTTTTCAGTTCCTGCAGCTTGGGCTGCAGCTCCTTCATTTTCTTCGCGCCGGTGGCCTGCTTGCGGGTGATCGGGAACATGCAGGCGCGGACGATGAGCGTCAGCAGGACGATCGCCAGGCCATACGGCAGCCGGAAAACATGGTGGAAGAAGTTCAGCGCATAGACCATGCCCACGCTGACAAACGAGAACCAGCCAAAGGTAATGATGCCGCGGGCGTTGAGCGCGGCGAGCAACTCGGGGCGCTTGGGGCCGAGGAACAGCTGGAACGAATGCGTTTCGGCGCCCTCGGGCGGCAGCGAGACGGCCCGCGATTCGAGCAGCACGCTCATGTCGGTCCGCTCGGGATGCTGTTCATTCACAAGTCCGACCAGGTCCG
>JAEUIG010000354.1 GCA_016795125.1 Planctomycetaceae bacterium
CTTCGGCCACACGGATGAGATGTGGGGCGAGCACGACGCCGGCTGCCATGTCCTGTTTGGCGACGGCTCGGTGCGCTATTACACCGCTTTCACGGATGCGTACGTGTGGGTGGCGCTCTGCACGCGAAACGGCGGAGAGACGAACCACGGTGAGTGACGTACGTCAGGGGACAGCAGTCGGGAGCGAGAAATGGCAAGCCGGGATCGGAACTTCGACACTGGGGATGCGGATTCGCGACGCAGGTGGCTGGTGCGTGCGGCGGGTGTGATCGCGCTTGTCGTGATCGCGTTCCAGGTCTGGGCGCGGTGGCCCACACCGCAGATGCCGACCGACGAACAGGTCTTTAATACCGTGGACGCGCTCTTTACGGCGGTCACGGCGCATGATGCAACGCGCTTGAGCGAATGTGACGAGCGCCTGAAATCGTACCACGCCGACGGGCGAATCTCCGATGCCGTCGCCGCGCGACTCAGTGGAGTCGTGCAGCAGGCACATGCCGGGGAATGGGAACCAGCCGCGCGAACTCTCTACGACTTCATCCTCGCCCAGCGCGGCGGCTCCTGAGCCGGTCGTTGCGGCTGCGACGATTCTTAGTTGTCGACCAGGCGTACACCGGGATCTCCAGGTGGACTACGCGGGGCATCGGCCTCGGGACGATGACGTGTGGCGCGACCGGAGAGGGCGACGTGTCCCCGCGCATGCCTGCGTCGGCTCGATGGAGTCGCGCCCCGACTTGCCGATGCCACGGCCGACGCACCTTGCTACCCTGTAACCGGTTTCATGAGGGTGGCCGGTCGCTCCCCCCGCCCCCTCCATCGCGATCATCTGCATTCACTCCATGACCGACGCTGTGTCACGTCCTGTCCGGCGACTGCCGCGAGGGTCCGGACTTTTGCTGCATTTCACCGCCCTGCCCGGATCACAGGGCAGCGGCGACCTGGGGCCGGCGGCTGTGGAGTTCGTCGATTTCCTGGCGGCGTCCGGGCAATCATTGTGGCAGGTGCTTCCTGTCGGGCCGACCGGGTACGGAAATTCTCCGTATCAATCGTTGTCGGCGTTTGCCGGCAACCCGCTGCTCGTCAGCCTCGAACGGCTCGCGGAGGAAGGCTGGCTGTCGTCCTCGGAGATTGAACCGCCATCGCCGTTCCCCGTCGATCGCGTCGATTTCGACGCCGTTTCCGCCTGGCGTCAATCGAGGCTCGCGATCGCCTTTGACCGGTTCCAACTGGGCCAGGGCGAACTGGCGGCGGACTTCGCGGGATTCCGGCAGCGCGCGGCCGGCTGGCTCGACGACTACGCGCTGTTCTCCAGTCTGAAGCAGGAGTCCGGCGAACGTGCCTGGACCGAATGGCCGGGCGAGCTGATCCGGCGTGATCCCGACGCGCTGGCCGCGGCGCGCCGGCGGCTGGCCGTCAGCATCGAGCGGGAGGCGTTCATTCAGTTTCAGTTCGACCGGCAGTGGTCGGCACTGCGCGCGTACGCCCATGCGCATGGCGTCCGGATCATGGGGGACATCCCCATTTTCGTCGCGCACGACAGCGCCGACGTCTGGGCCAACCAGCGATTGTTCCATCTCGACGCCGACGGGCGGCCGACCGTCGTGGCCGGAGTTCCGCCGGATTACTTCAGCGAGACGGGACAGCTCTGGGGCAATCCGCTCTATCGCTGGGACGTGGTCGCCGCCGAAGGTTACGCCTGGTGGATTGAGCGGTTCCGCCATGCGATGTCGCAGTTCGACCTGGTGCGGCTCGACCACTTCCGCGGGTTTGAGTCGTACTGGGAGATTCCCGGAGACGCGAAAGACGCGCGTGTCGGCCGCTGGGCGCCGGGTCCGGGGATCGCGTTTTTCGATGCAGCCGAGCACGTCCTGGGGCCGCTGCCGCTGGTCGCCGAAGACCTGGGCATCATTACGCCGGCGGTCGATGCGCTGCGTGACGAATTCGGCGCACCGGGCATGCGCGTACTGCAGTTCGCCTTCGGAACGGACGACAAGGCGGCGGAGTATCAGCCTCACAACTACCCCGCACATTGCGTCGTGTACACCGGCACGCACGATAACGACACAACCGTCGGCTGGTTTCATTCCCGCGCGGGAGAGGGGAC
>JAEUIG010000459.1 GCA_016795125.1 Planctomycetaceae bacterium
AAGCGTGCGTCTCAGACATGTCTGTGTTTCCGAATGGAGCGTTGGGTTGGCAGGTCCAGAAAGCGATTGTCACCCGTTGCCCGCTTTCAGCCCTGCGAGTAACTCGTCCGAAGTGAGTGAATACTGACCGAACATTTCCAGCAGCAGAATCGCGCCGTTGGTTTGACTGAGCGTGGGCAAGGACTGGCGTGATTCCATCCCGGTTGTGCAATCGCGGAGCAGGAGGACTTCATAGCCGCGCTGGGTCATGGCGAGCGTTCCATAGTCGCGCATCAGGATGCAGGCGTTCGTGTTGAACCCCGCGTAGATCAGAAACAGAATGCCGTTGCGAGAGCAGACGTGGTGCAACTCGTCTCCCGTGGCGACCACCGGTTCGTCACCGGCGGGCAGCACCCGGGGATGAATCTGCAGGTGCGAACGCAACTCGGACAGTTCGGCTTCGCGCGCCTCGGCGGGGCGGGCGTAGACGCTGTACCGGCCCGATTTGCCCCGGAACTCGGCGGGCGGCCAGTCGTCGGGCGGGGCAGATCGCTGCGGTTTCGTCCCGGCGCCGATCCAGTTCGGATGCCGCATGGCGTGCGGCGGTGATGGCGCGTGGATGATCGGCAGGCCGGCGCTGCGTGCTCCCGCCAGCAGGGGCACGAACTTCTCATTGATGATTGCCTCGGCACGGGCTTCGGCATCTTTTAGATAGTGCCGGTCCCAGACGTCGACCAGCACCAGCGCCGCCTGATGCACTGGAATCGTCCAGTCGAGTTGCGCGTAGTCGGTGTTCGCCTCCAGCCATTCGACGCCCGGATCGACGTGCCAGCGGTAATAGCGCGGCTGGACGTGCAGCAACGCGTCGTTGTTGTGATCAGATCCGGCCAGGGCTGGCTGAGCCTGCACGCCGGGATCACCGGCCAGTGCCAGTGCGGCGCCGGCCGACAACGACACGAAGCGGCGACGGCTGATCTCAGGATGACCTGACGACGATTGGATCACTTTCATGGTTTCGTTTCCGCCTGATCGGCGCCCTCATCTGAGAGTTTCAGATCAAAGAATTCTGCTGCGTTGCGCCAGGCGATCCGCTCGTAGTCGTCCGGCAGCAATGCGGCGACGTTTGCCAGCTTCACAAGCGACGGCCCCAGGTAATCGAACGGCATGTGGCTGCCGTAGGCGATCGCCTCGACGCCGAGAGTCTCGATCAACCCGGGAACCTCCTTGTTCATCAGCACATGCAACCGGGCGAAGTCGATCAGGCAGCGGCCACGAAGTCCGGCCGCCCGCAGTTGTTCGCCGTCCAGCCCGGCCCAGTTGCTCAGCAGAAATCGCAGGGTGGGATGCGCCCCGGCCGCCTCGATCAACGTTGCTGCCGTCAGATCATTCGCGACATCCCAGTGGTGTCGCTGTCGCCGATCCTCGAATCGCTGTGTCAGCACCACCGGCAGATCGAGTTCGGCAATCCGTTGCATGGCGGCGTGCCCGTACTCGTCAGACAAGAGATACCCGTGATGTTCCGGTACAAGTGTGATTCCCTTGGCGCCGCGCTGGACCGACTCTGCCAAATCTCGTTCCCAGCCAACGTACTTCGGATTGACGGTGGCGATCGGCACGAGGCGCAGGCGAAACGGTTCGATCTCGTCGAACAACTCGCGATTGCCTTCCTGCGTATCGCGATAAAACACTGCAGGCAGTGAGGACACCAGCGCCAGGTCGATGCTGTGCGCGTCCATGTGATCGACGAGCGAACGGGCATCGTTCCGGCGCAGGCGCCGGAACGGATAGTGCCCGAGGTGCGCGTTGACGTCGATGATCATGCGCGGCGCCGGTCCAGGATTCGCTGAAAGTTCCGCCAGAAAACGTCCTCGCGCTGCTCAGCGGTCAGGTTTGCGGAGAGGACCTTTCCGACTCCGCCCTCCATGGTCAGGTCCGTGGCAAACAGGACCCGGTGATGACCAAGTTCGCGAACGCAGCGGCCGATCGTATCGTCCTCCTGCACGCTGCCGCTCGTGTCCAGGAAGACGTTTGGTGCGTCTCTCAGTCCTTTGATCGCCCACTCCCAGTCACCGCCGCCGTTGACATGGCCGAGGATCAGCAGGAGCTCCGGGTAGCGCCGAGACAATTCGCCGAACTCGACCGCGTTCGACGTTTTGGGCTGCGCGGCCAGCGAGTCGGGGTCGGTCAGGAAGGCAGAGTGCCCCAGAAACGGAATTCCGCTCTCGATGCACTTCTCGGCAATCGGGAAGACGATCGGG
>JAEUIG010000574.1 GCA_016795125.1 Planctomycetaceae bacterium
CGACTACACCCGTCTGCGACTGACGTTGATCCGCACCGGCGGCGCCGCTTCGACAACGCCGACCGGCACCGCCGGGACGCCGCGGGCGCGAAGGGCCTCGATCATCGCATCGGCCTGGTCCGGGGCCACCGCTGCCAGCAGTCCCCCTGAGGTCTGGGCGTCGCACAGCAGAAGCTGCTCTTGTTCAGTCACGTCCGCGTCGTAGGTGACCCAGTCGGCCAAAAACCGGCGGTTCGCATGGGTGCCCCCCGGTGAAATGCCGGCATGCACGTATTCGCGGGCGGCCGACAGCACCGGCACCTGGTCAACGAAGATGCGAGCACTCACGTTGCTGGCCGCGACGATATTTCGCAGATGACCCAGCAGGCCGAAACCGGTGACGTCCGTCAGGGCATTTGCGCCCCGTTCGGCGATCACTTCACCCGCCACTCGGTTGAGCGTGGTCATTACGGTGATCGCCTCTCCGATCGCGCCGAGCTTGTCTGCGCTGTTTTTTGCGGCCGTGGTGATGATCCCGAGGCCCAGCGGCTTTGTCAGAATGAGAACGTCACCCGGCTGTGCGCCGTCGTTCGACAGCACCCGGTCCGGCGACACTGTGCCGACAACCGCCAGCCCGAAGATCGGTTCTTCCGACTTGATCGTATGCCCGCCGACAATCGCGATCCCGGCCTCGCCGGCCTTCTCGGCCGCGCCGCGCAGGATGTCTCCGAGGACGTCCGGCGGCAGCAAAGCGTCAGGGAACCCCACGATACTCAGAGCCGCGACGGGAGTTCCTCCCATCGCATACACGTCGCTCAGGGCATTCGCCGCGGCGACTGCTCCGAAGTCGTACGGGCGGTCGACGATCGGCGTGAAGAAGTCCGTCGTCAATACGAGCGCCAGGTCGTCCGACAGCTTGTACACCGCCGCATCGTCCGCCGTGGCGCTGCCGACCAGCACCTTGGGATCGGTGATCTTCGGCAGACCTCCCAGCAGAGAGAGCAGGTAGCCGGGGGGCTGCTTGGCCGCACAACCGGCACGCTTGGCCAGTTGTGTTAATCGGACCGGATCAGTCATGGATGTCCTCTGAGAAGTTGCTGGTCGCCCGTCGACAAACAGGCGGTTATCATACCGGAAGAAGACGAGTATCCCCAGTTCCTGCAGGAGATCCGGTTTCGACCGGACACAGCGACCTGATGTCCGCGCCGATCAGCTCCCGTTCGCAGTTCGTGATCTGCCTCGCCGGGCATATTGATCACGGCAAGTCGTCGATCGTCCGGGCATTGACCGGCGCCACCACCGACCGATTGCCGGAGGAGAAGCGACGCGGGATCACGATCGAGCTGGGATTTTCGCACTTCGATGCCGACGGCCGTCGCTTCGCACTCATCGACGTGCCGGGGCATGAACGGTTCATCCACAACATGGTCGCCGGGGCTTCCGGGGTCGACGCAGCGCTGCTCGTCGTGGCGGCTGATGATTCGGTGATGCCCCAGACGCGCGAACATCTCGCGTTGCTCGAACTGCTGGGAATCCGCCGGGGTGTGATCGCCATTTCGAAGTGTGATCTGGCCGACGACGAGCAGTTGGAGATGGTCGACCTGGAGGTTGATGAACTCGTTTCATCGACATTCCTGGCCGATGCGCCCCGACTGCGCGTCTCGACTCAGACAGGCGAGGGGATTGCCGAATTAAAGACGGCGTTGATGGAAGCGGCGCTGCAATCGCCGGCGCGCGCGGCCGGCGACCGCCGGTTCCGGCTGCCGATCGACCGCGCCTTCTCGCTGACCGGCCAGGGCGCGGTGGTGACGGGAACCGTCTGGCGGGGAACGGCCAGGGTCGGCGATAAACTCCAGATTCTGCCGGCAGCGACACTGGTGCGGATTCGTCAGTTGCAGTCGCAGGGGAGCGATGTAGACCAGGTGAGCGCCGGCGAACGAGCGGCGATGAACCTCGTCGGAGTCAAAGCGTCCGAGATTCGGCGCGGCGATGAGCTCGCGACTCCCGACGCGTTTTCACCGGCGACGCGGCACCTCGTGCAGTTGCGAGCACTGCCGGATGTCCGTGCCGCACTCCGCCACCGGCAGTTTGTCCGCGTGCACCTGGGGGCGAACCAGGTGACGGCGCAGGTTCTGATGGATCAGCGCGAAGTGCCCCCGGGAAAGTCGGCATTCGCAGTTCTCCGCTGCCGGCAGCCGATCGTGGCGGAGTACGGCCAGCCGTTCGTGATCCGCCAGCTTTCACCCGCCACGACGATCGGCGGAGGGACGATCATCAGCCCGGGCCTGCAGCCGGTCGATCGGCAGGCACGCTGCCTGGAGCTGGCGCCGGCCCTTGGCGGCGCCGACGCCGTCGAGCGCGTGTACGCCTACATCGCACTGCGGCGGGAGGCGCGCTTCGACGAAACCAGCGAATCCTGGCTGGGTCTCGACGAAGAAGCTTGCCGCAAGGCCCTGCTGCAACTGCTCAGGCAGCGGCGAATCGTACGGGTCCCGGCAACGCCGCCGATTCACGTCGTCGCGGAGCGATTTGAGAAGCTGCAGCAGCAATTCGTCAGGGGCTGCAAAGCCGAACTGGCTCGTCGTCGGCCGGCTTCGCAGATTCCAATCTCCGCCGTCTTTTCCGCGATGAGCAAGGCGGCCTGCGCCGACGTTCTGACAGCAACCCTCGAATCGTTGATTGCCAGGAAGGAAGTTGTCCGCCGGGGAGATAAGATGGGGTTGTCCAGCGGCGCCGACCTGTCGAATCGTCAGCGTCAGATTCTGGACGCGTTCGTGGCTGCAGTCACCAGGTCGGCGGCGACTCCTCCGACGCTGCGTGAGTTCTCCGAGCAGCATCGAATCGAACTGGCCGATCTCGAGCCGCTCGTGCAGGTGGCGGTGGATGAAGGGACACTGGTGCGACTGGCGCCTCAACTGGCGATTGTGCCGGAAGCCCTCGAGACCCTGAGACGAAGTCTGAGCGATTATTTTCAGAAGCATCCCTCGGCAAAGGTCAGTGAAGTGCGCGAACATTGGGGGATGACGCGACGACACGCCGTGCCCATCTTCGAGTATTTTGATGAGCAGGGCATCACGCGGCGCGACGGCGACCTGCGAACGCCTGGTCCCAGGATCGCGATGACGTTGGAGGCAACCCGTTGACATCTCCGGTGCAACCACATCTCAGATTGCTGCCGGCCGTCGATCGCGTTCTCGGTGCGCCCGAGGTGGCGGCTCTGTGCGACGCACATGGACGAGCGACCGTGACGAACTACGTCCGAAACGTGCTGGACGAACTCCGGGCCGGCGCTGCCGACCAGCTTCCAGACAACGCCCCGGACATGGAGGAAGAAGTTGTCCGGCGCGTGAGCGAGCGTGCCGGGCAAAGTGAGCGGCAGCGGCTGCGGCGGGTGATCAACGGGACCGGCATCGTCCTGCACACGAATCTGGGCCGGGCGCCGCTGGCGAAGCGCGCCGTCGAAGCGATTGCTGAAGTCGCCGCCGGCGCGAATCTCGAAGTCGATCTGGAAACCGGGCAACGCGGGCGGCGCGGCGCGGCGGTGGAATCGCTGCTGCGGGAACTCACCGGGGCGGAAGCGGCGCTCGTCGTCAATAATTGCGCAGCGGCGACGCTCCTGACGCTGCAGACGGTGGCCGCGGGACGGGACGTCGTGATTTCGCGCGGACAGCTGATTGAAATCGGCGGAGCATTCCGCCTGCCCGACGTCTTTCGCCAGGCCGGCGTGAAACTGGTGGAAGTCGGCACCACGAATCGGACTCGCCTTGCGGACTATGCCGCCGCCATCCACGGGGAGACAGCGGCGCTGTTGCGGGTGCATCCCAGCAACTACCGCATCTCAGGGTTCAGCGAGTCGACGTCCATCGGCGAACTGGCGGCGCTTGGGAAGGAAGCCGACCTGCCGGCGATCGACGATGTGGGGAGCGGATGTCTTTACGATCTGGCCAGATACGGTCTGGCCGATGAACCGATCGTGGCCGACAGCCTGAGGGCCGGGGCGAGTCTCGTGCTGTTCAGCGGCGACAAGCTGCTCGGCGGACCGCAATGCGGCATCATCGTCGGCGGCAGAGAACTCGTCGACCGCCTGCGCTCGAATCCGCTGACGCGCGCCCTGCGCGTCGACAAGTTGACGTTCGCGGCGTTGCAGGCAACGCTGGAGATTCACAGGGCCGGCCGGGCGTTCGAGGAGATCCCCGCACTTCAGCAATTGGCACTGACGGAGGACGATCTGCGTCCTCGCGCGGTCGCGCTGCTTGCGCAGCTAAACGCCCAATCCGCAGGGAAGCACCGGTTCTCGATTCGGTCAGTGGACTCCGCGGCCGGCGGCGGGAGTCTGCCGGATCAGACATTGCCGAGCCTGGCGATACGGATCATCGGCGAGAACGCGACCGAGCTTGCGGCGCGGCTGCGGCGAGGGAATCCCGCCGTGCTGTCGAGGATTGTCGAAGATGAAGTGCTGATCGACCTGCGCACCGTCATGCCGGACGACGACGACGCACTCGTGGGACGGCTGGTGCATGCGAGCCAGGCTCGCAGGGAATCCACCTGACCGCGGGATGTTCCGATCGCAATGCTTCGCGTAGACTGGGCACTCCTCGGGAGTGAATGCGGCTCTGGTGACCGCCCCGGTCTTCAAAACCGGCGGAACGGCGTACACCGTCGTTCGGTGGGTTCGATTCCCATCCGCTCCCGCTTTGTGGAGTCGTCTCGCGCCGCGAGACGACGCCACGTTGCCCGACCGGCCGCCAGGTGCTGCGGAGACGGCGCTTTCCAGAGGAATGTCGTTTGCCGTTACCTTCGCTGCTTCGAACGTGGAATCGCGGTTCGAGCGCGGCGGGACGTCTTCCTGGAACTCTTCGACCATGTCAATCGGCGGGCTGTCGGACTCCCGCCACCGGCGACTTGACGATGCGGCCGGTCTTCTGAACCGATCGGCTTTCGCCCCGGTTCGTGCCGACGAAGGGCACGAGCGTCAGCACTTGCGAACTCTCGCATCTGTACCAATCGGCAGAGGCACCACTTGTCGGCCCGCCACGCGTCTGCCAGAATCTGTGCTTCGTACGGAAGTCGATCAGCCCGCAAAGGATGCGCTATGAATCGTGGTTGGATGCTGCTGCTTCTCCTGCCGGTTGTCCTGTTCGCCGGCGGATGTCCGAAGCCCCCTGCGGACGATGCAAGTCCGGCACAACCACCAGCCACATCTGCGACGGATGGCGAAACCGCCAGCGGCGCGGGCGAGTCCTCTGCGGCGACCACGCCGGTTGCCGACGAACCGGCTCCGCTGCTGGAGCCGTTCAACCCGCCGGCGCTGGCGGAACTCGACGCCCAGGTGACCTGGGAGGAGCAGCCGGTCCGCGACGCATTCGAGATGATGCGCGAGGAAAAGCAGCAGCAACCGCCGCTGGTCAGCGTCGATGAGGCGCTCTCGATGAAGAACGACTCCAGGGACGCCAACGAAAAGATTCTCAGTGCGCTCGGACAGTATCCGGCATCGGCCGGCGACGTGGACTATGAAGCGCGGTTCGACCGCTGCGTGAACTTCGATCTCAACAGCACAAACCCAATCCTGTACAGCACCACCGTTGAGTCGGAGCTGCATACACTGACGGGGCTCTCCCTGTTCAGCTTCGACCGGACCTTCACTCCGTTCGGCGCCGACGACGCGCTCGTCTCCTGGCACGTCAGCAGCGACCGCATGTTCGACAAGGTAGTGCTGCGCGACGATCTCTTCTGGTCGGACGGCCAGCCGATTACGGCTCACGATGTCGAGTTCACCTTCCAGACCATCATGAATCCGAAGGTGCCGGTCCCGGCCGTGCGCTCCGGCGTCGATGAACTGAAGTGGGTCAAGGCGTACGACGATCGCACCGTCGTGTTCTTTCACAAGCAGCCGCTGGCCACCAACGTCTGGAACATCCTGTTCCCGGTCATTCCCCGCCACGTCTATGAGTCGTCCCTCCAGGACGATCCCACGCTGCGCGACAGCGACTACCACATCAAACTCGAGAGTGCCCCGGTTTCCGGAGGCCCCTATCGTCTGAAGTCCCGCGTCGTCGGCCAGGAGTTCGTCGTGGAGCGCCGCGAAGACTGGTACCTCAAGGACGGACAGGAAGTGCGCCGGAAGCCGTACTTCAAGGAGATTCGGTTCCGCGTCATCGAAGACCCGAATACCGCGCTGCTGGCGATCAACAACGGCCAGGTCCACGACTACCAGATGAATCCGGAGCAATGGACCACTCAGACGAACGACGCAGACTTCTACAAGAACAACACCAAGTCGTCCGGCACGGAATGGGGTTTCGCCTTTATCTTCTGGAACCAGCGGACGCCGTTTTTTGCTGACCAGCGGGTGCGGCAGGCGATGTCGTACACGCTCGATTACAAAGAAATGCTCGACGAAATCTGCTACGGGATTTACGAGCCCTGCAGCGGAACATTCCATCCCGATTCATGGATGGCGCCCAAGCCGTCCCCTCAACCCTATCAGCAGGATCTCGACAAGGCCGAAGCTCTTCTCGATGAGGCGGGCTGGACCGACAGCGACGGCGACGGGATTCGAGACAAGATGGTCGACGGCCGGAAGACGGACTTCGATTTTTCGATCCTGCTGGGTGAAGGGTCGAAAACCACGGAGCGGATTGTGACGCTGCTCGCCGAGAACCTGGGACAGATCGGGATTACATGCCGGCCGCAGCCGATCGAGTTCACGGTCATGCTCGAGAAGGCCCGCAAGCACGAATTCCAGGCGCTGACCATGGGCCTTGGCGCGGGGGCCGATCCCACCACTTCGGAGAACATCTACACGACGAACGCCATCAAGAACGGCCGCAACTACGCCTCCTATTCCAATCCCGAAGTCGATGAACTGTTCGAGCAGGGAAAACGCGAGTTCGATCGCGCAAAGCGCGCCGAGATTTACGGCAGGATTCACATGCTGCTCTGGGAAGACCAGCCGATGACATGGCTCTACAACCGCAACGCGTTCTACGGATTCAACAAACGCCTGCGCGGCTACACCTACTCTCCGAGAGGACCCTACACGTATGGTCCTGGAATCGGGTCGATCTACATGGCGCCGGAGTAGCGCGGCGCATTCGATGGCGACCGAAGTCGGTTTAGCGACGCATCGCCGATGCGTCATCTCCAGCGAGCGGGACCGCCGGGATCAACCCGGCGGCTCGAATTGACAACCAGCGCGGCATGCTGAATTTCCTGATCCGGCGTCTGGCCATTGCACTGCTGACGCTGCTGCTCATCACGTTTGTCGTCTACGGACTGATCCGCAATACGCCGGGCAATCCGCTGACGCAGGAGTTGTCTCGGCTCGACCCCGGCAAGGTGATGAAGCCGGAGGACTTCGAGCGGCTCAACAAGATTTACGGCCTCGACAAGCCGTGGTACGTGGCCTACGGCACCTGGCTCGGCAACCTCGCGCAGTTTGATCTCGGCCGCTCGTTTTCCCGCAAGCGGCCGGTCGTCGATTTGATCACCGAGCGAATGTATCCCACGCTGCTGCTGTCGATCTCGTCGCTGTGCATCACGTATCTGCTCGCGATCCCGCTGGGACTGTTCGCCTCGGCCCGCTCCGGCAAAGTCGACGAACGCATCTCGAGCACGCTGTTGTACATGCTGTACTCGTTTCCCAGCTTCGTCGCGGCGCTGTTCCTGCAGCTGTATTTCGCCGTGAGGCTGGGGTGGCTCCCGCTGTTCGGCATGGTCAGCGACAACCACGAGCACATGTCCTCGTGGGAGCAGACCGTCGACCTGTTCCGGCACGCCCTGCTGCCGGTCACGTGCTACACCTACGGCAGCCTCGCGTATTACAGCCGATTCATCCGCGCGAACATGCACGAAGTGCTGCGTCAGGACTACATCCGCACCGCCCGCGCCAAAGGGCTGGGGCCCATCCGCGTGCTCGTACGCCACGCGTTCCGGAACACGCTGATCCCGCTGGTCACGCTGATGGGACTCACGCTGCCGGCCCTGCTCAGCGGGTCGATCATCATCGAGCAGATTTTCACCTGGCCCGGCATGGGGCGGCTGTATTTCGAATCGATCCGCGAACGCGACTACCCGACGATTATGGGGCTGACGCTGATGTTTTCGGTCCTCACGCTCGCAGGACAGCTCCTGGCCGACTTCATGTACGCCGTCGTGGACCCGCGCGTGCGGCTCGACGACCGATGATGGAATTTTCGATTTCCGATTTTGGATTTGCGATTCGAGGAACAGAAATGGCGTTACCAATCGAAAATCGAAAATCGAAAATCGAAAATGTCAAGAAGTCCGCCGGGTTCTGGAAGGAAACCTGGCGGCAGTTCCGCCGACGCCGGCTGGGCATGGCGGCGCTGATCTTCGTCGGAGCACTGACTGTCACGGCGATTCTCTCGCCGGCCATCGTCGGTACCCGGCCGATCGTCTGCCAATACAAGGGCCACCTCTACTTTCCCTGCATGGGGTACTTCAATCCCCGCTGGGAAAACCCGATCTTCCAGATCGACAAGTTTCGCAAGCGCTATCCGGAAAGCCTGAAGGCCAAGGATCCGGCAAGCTGGGCCGTCTGGCCGTTGAACTACAACGACCCGTACCGGCGCGTGTACGACAACGAGTGGCCGGACCGGGCCGGGAACCCCACGCGCGACCAGGGACGGCCCAACACCCTCAACTGGTTTGGCACCGATCAGCGCGGCGTGGATGTCTTTGCGCAGATGGTCCACGGCACGCGCGTCGCGCTGCTGGTGGGAATCCTGTCGATGGGCATCGCGGCCGCCATCGGCATCGTCATCGGCGCCCTGGCCGGATACTTCGGCGGCTGGGCCGATTTCGCGCTGAGCCGGCTGGTCGAACTCGTGCTGTGCATCCCCACGCTCGTGCTCATCCTCGCGCTGCTGGCCATCATCGAACAGGCGACGATCTGGCACATCATGGCGATCATCGGGGCGACCAGCTGGACCAGCATCGCACGGCTCACGCGCGGCGAGTTTCTGCGCCTCAAGGAGATGGACTTTGTCGCCGCCGCCCGCACGACCGGACTGGGCGAACTGCGAATCATCTTCCGCTACATCCTGCCGAACGCACTGGCGCCGGTGCTGGTGCCGATCACCTTCGGAATTGCGGGCGCCATCCTGACGGAGAGCGCGCTGAGCTTTCTCGGATTCGGCGCGCCGCCGCCCAATCCCAGCTGGGGAACGCTGCTCAGCGCTGGACGCTCCAACTACCAGATGTGGTGGCTGATCTTCTATCCCGGACTGGCGATTTTCTTCACGGTGCTGGCCTATAACCTGATTGGGGAAGGGCTGCAGGAGGCGACCGATCCCCGGCTCCGCGAAGGAGGCCGCGCGTAAGTCGGACGAGCTTGATAAGCCGTGAAGAGGTCTCTGTCCGGCGGCAGACGATGACCGGCGACCCTGTTGGTTGACAACAGGTCCCGCCCCGCGAATAGTGGGGCTATCCTGAACCAGGCAGGTGGAAGCCCCCTGCAATCGGCTCCCGGCCCGGTTCGCCACACGCTGACCCAAAGCCACGTCATGTTCGTTCGCACACTTTCGCTGTTCGTTCTGTTTGCATCCTCGTCGGTGGCCGCGCTGGCCGGCCAGGTAGAAGTGACCGGCGTGCATCTCTGCTGTGGCGCCTGTACGACGGCGGTCGCCAAGGCCCTGTCGGAAGTCGAGGGCGTCTCGAATGTCACCAGTGATCGCGAGACGAAGACGATCCGCTACACCGCTGCGGACGATACCGCCGCCGCCGTCGGCATCGAGGCGCTCGCGACTGCCGGTTTTCACGGAACCGCGAAGCATGACGACAAGGCCGCGGATTTTCCGGCATCGGGTGCGAAAGAGGGGGCCAAGGCCAGCCGGATCAAGATCAGCAACGTGCACCTGTGTTGCGCGGCGTGCGTCAAGGCGGCGGATGCCGCCGTGCGCAAGGTCGACGGAGTCAGCAACGTGACGGCCGACCGTGACGCATCCTCGCTGGAAATCACAGGCGACAATGTGAGCGTGGAGAGCGTCGTGGCAGCGCTGAATGGCGCGGGATTCCACGCCACCGTTGAACAGTAGCCGGCGATGCGTGCAGCAGTTTCAGAACCTGCTTCGTAGCTCATGCTGCCAGCATGAGCGGGCTTTGCACAACAATTCAGGCTACGGGCAAAGCCCACTCGACTGGTCTGACCGTCAATCGTTGTCAGCCGGCAAAATCGCGAGCGAAGCAGCGCTCCCTAGCGCCAGATTCACCACGGAATCCACGGAGAAGAACCAGGAGTCGAACACTTTTTCTCAGTGTCCTCCGTGAACTCCGTGGTGAACTTCCTTCCGATGCGGAGACTGGCGCGGATGGCAATCCTCAATGGACGGTGCTCGCCAATTATTATGCAAGGCCGCATGAGCGTCGCTGCTACTGTCGGTTCGATCAGGCAGGCTGCCTGATCCACGACGTTTTGACGCTGCCTCAAGGCACGGCCAGTGCCGGGTGTTATCGTGCGGCCGCCGCGGCGTGTGGCAGCGACAACTGTCGCTCCAGTTCGTCGAGTTGCGACTGCAGCTTCTGAACAAGGTCGGCAGGCAGCTGTTCCTCACCGAAACGCACGCGGTAATAGCTCTCGGTCACAAGCTGGGGAATTTCAACAGGCCGGGGCGCTGTCCCGTCGCCCATGCGCTGGCTGATGTTCCGTGCAAATTCGCGGGGCGTCTGCGGGCCGGCGCGTTCGTAACCCGCGCGAGCGGCGATTGCCCGGAACCGTTCGTAAAACGGAACGACCGGTGCGGGCCGCAGCAATTCGGTGGCAGCGCCGCGCAAGCCCCGCAGGAGCCGCCACAGTCGACGCACCAGCAGAAACACGGCGCTCGACAGCGACAGCAACACAAACACCACCACGCCGCCGCGCCAGCTGATCCATCGTTCGGGAGATGTCCCCAGCGCCCGCAGCAGGTCTCCCAGCCGCGTACCGGCGGACGGCAGGTCGCGGACAGCATTCCAGAGTTCGACCGCGCTATCGCGGATGGGTGTATACAACATCCGGTCCTGGTCGGCGCGGGACAGCCGCACTCCCTGAGTCCAGGTATGCTCCCACGCCGAGCGGATGCGGCCGATCATCGACTCGTTGCTGCTCTCCAGCTGCTGCACAGATTCTTCCCGCGCT
>JAEUIG010000577.1 GCA_016795125.1 Planctomycetaceae bacterium
TTGAGAAGTGAGGATTCAGGATTCGGGATTCAGACGCGCAGCGTCTGCTCCCCTCTCCCTTCGGGAGAGGGGCCGGGGGGTGAGGGCGAAGGGTTCAAGCAGCCGCTCCATGTCCAAGCTCAAACCGCCCCTGCCACCACATCTGCTCGAGTTCGCTCGGGATCTCCGCCAGAGGCAAACCACGGCGGAGGACTTGCTGTGGGACCTGCTTCGCAATCGTCGGCTGTTCGACGTCAAGTTCCGTCGCCAGCATCCGGTCGGCGCGTACGTGATCGATTTTTTTGCGAAACCGTGAAGCTCGGTGTGGAACTTGACGGTGGACAGCACAACTCAGCCGATGGCCGCCGGCACGATGAACAACGCGCTGCCGCCCTCGCCGGCATGGGGATCGAGATTGTTCGGTTCTGGAACAGCGAAGTCCTCCAGGATACGGAAGCCGTTATGAACGGTATCTGGAGAGCGCTGTTCGACAGAGGGGCGCCGGTTCCATCGCCGTATCTTGACGTCTCGATGAGTGAATCGAACGCTGTTGCACGCTCGCCCTCACCCCCGACCCCTCTCCCGGAGGGAGAGGGGAGTAAATGTTCTGGCACTTCGACGCCATGAATTCATTGCCTGCACACTGGCGTACTGTCCTGACGCTCGACGACCGCATGCGGACGGTGGCCGGCGGCACGGCCGAATTGCGCGAAGCGATCGCTCGCGGCGCCGATCTGCGCATCTATTCGGAGTTTCGGCACAATGAACATATCGACGTCGATTCGAGCGACGACGATCTGGTGCAGGAAACGATGGACATGCGGGCCACTTACGTGGTCGACGGTCGCTGGGCAGCCGGGATCATCACGCTGCGGCAGCCGGTGAGCCTGCCGGACGAGTTCGGGCCGCGGCCAAGCCTGTCGCTATTCCTCTACAACGAAGACGGATCGCAGGCGATTGCGCGGCCGCATCTCGACGGCCCGCCCGTCAATGCGCCGCAGGGAATGTCGTCGCCCGGCGATCATTCGCGGATGCCGCGGTACGTCGAGCATGACCGCTGGGATGACGGGACGAATGGGCCGTCGAGCAATTTCACGTATGCATTCGACACGCTGCGGTATTTTGTGCGCGAGGACTGGAGGCTCGTGCTGCATCACTCGGCCGACGGAGCGGTGATCGCCGGTTCGCACGACGAACTGGCGGATGCGTTTGCGCGCGGCGTGGAATGGAAGGTCGGGATCAGCGGCTTGTGCGACGATCTGGCTGCCGACGGAGAGGAGCTGCCGCATCAGGTCTATATCCAGTGCGGATCGTGTTACCTGTATACGCGCGGCAAGCGGCTGATTGCGGCGACGCATCCCGTTGCCCGGGTGTGTCCGGCCGTTCCGCTGCGCTATCAGTCAGGCAACTGGGACTACGCCTGGCTGGTGGCGCGAACCGACGGGCATGTTGCGCGGCTGTCGTACGATCCGTACACGCTGCGGCCCACGCGCGCGAGCGGTCGGCATGAGATCAGGTGGTTCTGCCGGTGAAAAGTGCGAAGGTGTGAACTGTAGAACGAGTAGCAACAGTGATGACTGCATCATGATTGTAGAAGCTTGATGCAGCGATGCAGCGTCGTGGGACCGTTCAGCCCCCCTCCCCGACCCTCCCCCCGCTGAAGCGCGGGTGGAGGGAGACATAGAATCGGACGACTTCCGGGGGTATCGCTCCACTCGCCTGGCGGGGAGTTGCGCTCAACCCCCGGCTACATTCTGAAACCCCTTCGGGGTAATTCGTTGGGGGGCGAAGAGTGTGAAAAGTAGCAACAGTGGTGATTGCTTCTACTTTTCGCACATTTCGTACTGCTCATACTTTTCGTACCTCGTCGCTGTCGCGGAGGTAGCGGCCGAAGAGGGTGCGAGCGAGGCGAGGTGGTTGCGTGCGCGGGGTGTTCGTGTCGCCGGCTGCGGGACTCTCACGGAAGACGAGGAAGCCGAACAGGAACACGGCGGCCGCGGCGATGAGGAGGTTGCGGCGGAGAGGGGCGTCGGAGGCAATGGTTCTCAGCGCGGGAATATACCAGGCTTCGCGCGGCAACTCGGTGAGCAGCGCTCCGGGAGGCATGCGGGGGTCGCTGGACAGTTCCTGCGGCAGCGCGATGGCCTGCGAGTGCATGGAAGCCGGCGCCGCCCCGAGTTCGGCACGGGCGACCTGGGCGGCGAATTCCGGGTCCGTCTCCAGGGCATCGGCGACCTGCTGGAGGTGGTGGACCTGCTGCTGGGCGTCCAGCAGGTTGGCCTGGTTGCGCAGGTATTTCTGCTGGAGATCGGACCAGTTGACGATCCGATTCGCGAGCACGCACGGGGCGTAGAGCGCAGCGGCGATCAGCAGGCAGGCCCAGAACAGCGGGGCAGCCCGGGAGCCGCGCGGAGGATCGGCGGGGACGGGGACTCTTGCGGGCATTTGCGAAACCGCAAGCGTGGCTGGAAGCGATGCGTGCAAGGATTGCGCCCTTCGCTGCGCGACGGGCGTGCTTGCTGTCTATCGACTTTCCGCGGCGGGCTGCGGGAGTCAGATCGTGCCGCCGTAGACCGCCGAGGGGCCGAGGATTTCTTCGATCCGCAGAAGCTGGTTGTACTTGCAGATGCGGTCGGTGCGGCTGGCGGAGCCGGTCTTGATCTGGCCGGTGCCGAGGGCGACGGCGAGATCGGCGATGGTGGTGTCTTCGGTTTCGCCCGAACGGTGGCTCATCACGGCCGTGTACCCGTTGCGATAGGCGAGCTGGACTGCCTGGATCGTTTCGGTCAGCGTGCCGATCTGGTTGACTTTGACGAGAATGCTGTTGGCAACGCCCTTCTCGATGCCCTCGCTGAGGCGCTTCGAGTTCGTCACGAACAGGTCGTCGCCGACGAGCTGGCACTTGCTGCCGAGGCGGTCGGTGAGGAGCTTCCAGCCGTCCCAGTCGTCTTCGGAGCAGCCGTCTTCGATCGAGCAGATGTGGTATTCCTCCTGCCATCGCGCGAGCATGTCGACCACGCCGGCGGCGTCCATCGTCTTGCCTTCGATGGTGTACTTGCCGCCCTTAAACAGTTCGGTGCAGGCGCAGTCGAGGGCGATCTTCACCTGGTCGCCGAGCTTGTAGCCGGCGTCGCCGATGGCCTGCTTGATGACCCGCAGGGCCTCGTCGCTGTTTTTGAGGTTGGGGGCAAAGCCGCCCTCGTCGCCGACGGCGGTGCTCATCCCCATGCCGGCGAGAACTCCCTTGAGAGCATGAAAGATCTCCGTGCCGCAGCGGAGTGCGTCGCTGAACGAATCGAACTTCAGCGGCATGACCATGAACTCCTGGAGGTCGATGCCGTTGTTGGCGTGCGCGCCGCCGTTGATGATGTTCATCATCGGGGCGGGGAGGCGATTCGCGCCGACGCCGCCGAGGTAGCGGAACAGCGGGAGATAGCTGACGCGGGCGGCGGCATGGGCGGCGGCGAGCGAACAGGCGAGGATGGCGTTGGCGCCGAGGCGGGATTTGTTGGGGGTGCCGTCGCAGTCGATCATCGCGTGATCGATCTCGGCCTGGTTGGCGACGTCGAGATCGATGAGGACGTCGGCCAGTTCTTCGTTGATGTTCTGGACGGCCTTCTCGACGCTCTTGCCGCCGTAGCGTTTCTTGTCGCCGTCGCGGAGTTCGCAGGCTTCATGGGCGCCGGTGCTCGCGCCGCTCGGAACGGCGGCGCGGCCGATGGTGCCGTCTTCGAGTTCGATGTCGGCTTCGACAGTGGGGTTGCCGCGGCTGTCAAGAATCTGCCGTCCACGGACGGCGGCAATGGCGATGCTCATGGAAATCTTCGGTCGTTCGTCCAGTCGGGAATCGTGGTCAACTTCGAGTTTTAGCGGACGGGGACGGGGAAGCCAAGATGGTCGATGGTCGATGGTCGATGGGGGATGGGGGATGGACGATGGTCTGAGTTGTGGCCGGTCTCCGACCGTGCCACAGGCGCGACCGCAGGTCTCCTGAACGTTGGGGAGACCTGCGGTCGGGCATTCGGCGGGGTCAGGAGACCCGCGCCGAACAACGATGGACGATGGCGGAGGGTTAATGGTCGATGGAGCGGCGTGTCAGTCGTCTCGCTGGTGGTCTCGGTACCAGCGAAGGAAGTCGGCGACAGTGCGGATCTGGTCGTATGGGTTCTCTGGAATCGAAATTCCGAGCTTGTCTTCCAGTTGCATCACGAGTTCCACGACCTCCATCGAATCGGCGAGGTGCTCGGTGATGGGATCGGAGAGCGACAGTTCGGCTATGGGAGAGAGGGTGACGGCCTCGAGCGAGTCGCGGAGCTTCCAGAGGAGCTGGCCGCATTGGGGGCAGAGGGAGTCGCCGGCGTCGCTGGTTTCCAGCGGGGCCAATCCGCCGCAGATGGTGCACCGGTAGGGTTCGCCTTCGGGAGTGCGGGAGGAGATGTTCAAGGGAGAACTCCCGGCGGGGCGGTCTGTCAGTCGAGCGATAGTCTCGCCCAGTGCGAGCTGAGTTCCTCTTTCGTGCCGGCGTAATAGGTGACGAGGACGTCGCCATCCGGGAGTGCGGTGGCGAAGGGGAGGCCGAAGCTCCAGATGCCCATCTCGGCCAGCAGTTCGCCGGTCGATTGCTCGCCGGCTGCCTTTGCCGGCGCTTCGAGCTGATAGAGCGTGACTTCGGTTTCGACCGGGAACGGGGCGTCGAGCGACTCGGCGACGCGGGCCTTGATTGAGCGTGAACCGAAGCGATCGACCCAGGCGACGACGACGCGGCCGTCGGACAGGATAGCGGGGCGTGATGGCTGATCGGCGAAGCCGAGGTCTTCGGGAGGTGACCAGGTCTGGCCTTCGTCGCGGCTGAGGCGACGATGAACGTTGAGGTACTTCTGCGCCTCGCGATCGTAGGTCCAGGTGAACGTCACGATCTCGCCGCCGGGCGCCACCGCCGCACGCTGGTCCCAGTTAAAGATGCGCGCGGTCGGGTCCTGGCAGACGGTGACGGCATCGCCCCAGGTGCGGCCGTCGTCGTCCGAGTAGGCGTATGCGACATGCTGATACCACTTTGACGTGTCGAGGTATGGCTTGTTGGACTCGATGCTCACGGCCAGGCGTCCGCCGGCGAGCTTGAGGATCGGACTGGTCAAGCTGGGCGGACCGATGCTGTCCGGCAGCGGCAGGACGCGCCAGGGGGACCAGGTTTCGCCGAGGTCGTCGGAATTGGAGAGGACGACGTACATCGGCAGGCAGCCTTCGGTGTTCTCGTTGAACAGCGGCTGTCCGGGATAGGCCTGCCGGTCGACCATGAGCGCGACAAGGATCAGCCGGCGGTCATCGAGCGGCGTGATGTAGCCGGCTTTGATCGAGCAATGACGACCGTTCAGGGTTGATGAAAACGGCGTGCGGGGTTCGCTCCAGGTGCGGCCGCCGTCGTGCGAGCGGCGGAGTTCGAGGGTTTCGTCGTCGGAGTCCTTGGTGGAGCCGACGCGGCAGGAGGCGAGGAGCGACCCGTCGGAGAGGACGGTCGTCGAAGGGAAGGTCACGCAGGCCCGGTGGGTGCCAACCTGACCGGGACTGAGGATGCCGCGAGCGGTGATGTGCATGAGTGGCGGATGTCGTCAGACGGGATGTCGGCGCTACGAGTTCTTGGACAAGCCAACCTCATCCGCGGTGAGAGGAGGCTCTCCGGGACCGCAGATTCGAAGAACACGTACCTCATCATCAACGACGACGAATACTCCGCGATACGTGCTTCCACGCCGAGTCTTGAAGAGAAACTGTCGAACTTTCAAGTCAATCGACAGATCGAGGTCGTCAGCGAGTGCATAGCCGGTGGGATTCTCCACGAGCCGTTGGACGGCAGCTTCGTAAGCAATGATCCAACTGGCCGCACCAGGAACGGATCTTTCGGCAATCCAGGCGGCGATGCGATCAACGTCATTGGCAGCGCGTCGCAGCAGGACGACGCGATATGTCATGAAAGAATCCGGCGTTTGAGATCACGCAGATGACTGTCGAAATCCACCCCAAGATCACCGTTCTGCATGTCGCGGATCGCGGCTTGCACGGCCAAGCGATCTCGTTCATTGCCAGCGATATCACCGCGAAGCAGCCGCCATTCTTCGAGGAGTTCTTCGGGCGTCTGATTGGCCGCCGGATCGCGCAGTCGAACTTCGATGAACTGTTGAAACTCACTCAATTCACTGACAGTTAAGTTTGACATGACTTTCACCCCTGGCCTCACAGATGCAGGCACACAGACGGCGACCTTTGAGGACCGGAGGCATTGTAGCACCCGCGCTAGGCAATCTCGACAACAGTCTTGCTCGCCGCGCCGGCCACCTCGCGGACGTAACGCGGAACGGCATACCCCGGCAGGCGGCGGCGGAGTTCGTCGATCAGTTCCAGGCCGCGGGCTTCGGCGACTTCGAAGTGTGCGGCGCCGCGAACGCGGTCGAGCTGGTGCAGGTAGTAGGGGAGGACGCCGATGTCGATCAGCCGTTCGCACAGGTCGGCCAGCACGTCCTCGTTGTCGTTGACGCCCTGCAACAGCACGGCCTGGTTGAGCGTGGTGACGCCGGACTGCACGAGCGACACGAGGGTATCGCGGCAATCATCGACGATCTCCGCCGGATGGTTGGCGTGGACGACCATGATCGGCGTGAGCCGGGTGCTGCGGAGGAGTTGCAGCAGATCGGGTGAGACGCGATCGGGGAGGACGACCGGCAACCGGCTGTGAATGCGCAGTCGACGGAGATGCGGGATCTGTGCGAGCCTCTGGATGAGGTGTTCGAGTCGCGTGTCGGTCAGCATCAGCGGGTCGCCGCCGCTGAGGATGACTTCGTGGAGCGAATCATCGGCGGCGATGGCGTCGAGGGCCGGCAGCCAGTCGTCGAGCCGGCGCGGTTCCTGCTGGTAGGGGTACTCGCGGCGGAAGCAATACCGGCAATGGACGGCGCAGGAACCAGTGGCGACGAGCAGGGCGCGACCGGCGTACTTGTGCAGCAGGCCAGGAGCGGTGCGTGCCGCGTGATCGCCGACGGGATCGGTGACGAAGCCTGGCGTCTCGTGACATTCGTTGTCGAGCGGCAGGACCTGCAGCAGCAGCGGGTCGGCGGGATTGCCGGGCTGGATGCGGCGGAGGTAGCTGTCGGGGACAAGGAGGGGAAACCGGCCCGCGGCGCGGCGCGCGGGCTCGCGGAGTTCTTGGGGCAGTGCCAGCCGGTCAATGAGCGCATCGGGATCGCGGATGGCGGCGGCCAGCGAGCGGGACCAGTCGGTCGCAACGGGTTGGAGGAACCGGGGGGAGGGGCGTGCGCGTGATATTTCCCACGTGTCGGGCATTTGCTATTCTCCCAGCGGCGCCGGCAAGCCCGCCCGCCGTCCGCACGGAGCCTGCCGTCCGTCGCGGAGCCGCCCCCGCAGAGAGGGAGCGGCGGAAATTTCAGACCACGAGCGCGCACGGTGTGCCCGCTGTTTGTATCGAGTGAGGCGAAAGAACACCAATGTCTGTGTACAACGCGGGGGATTTCCGGAAGGGAATTAAGGTCATTGTCGAAGGTCAGCCCTTCGAAATGGTGCATTGCGACTTCGTGAAGCCCGGCAAAGGCCAGGCGCTCTACAAGACCAAGCTGCGGAACATGCTGACGGGCACGCTGCTGGACATCACCTACCGCAGCGGGGCCAGCCTGGAGCAGGCCGACGTACGGACGTCCGACGGGATGTATTCCTACTTCGACGGCTCGAACTACGTGTTCATGGACAACGACAGCTTCGAGCAGGTCTCGCTGTCGGGCGAAGTGTGCGGCGACCAGATGCGGTACATCAAGGATGGCACGGCGTGCCAGTTGATGTACTGGAACGACCAGTTGATTGCGGTCGATCCGCCGCAGCATGTGATCCTGGAAGTGACGTTCACGGAGCCGGCGGCCCGGGGCAACACGGCGACGAACGTGACGAAGCCGGCGACGGTCGAGACCGGCAACGAGATTCAGGTGCCGTCGTTCATCACGGCCGGCGAGAAGGTGAAGATCAACGCGGAGACGGGCGAGTATCTGGGGCGGGCGTCGTGATTTTGGATTTTGGATTTTGGATTTTGGATTGGGCGTGCGACAGCACGTCCTTGATCCAAAATCGCAGATCTAAAATTCAAAATGCGTGCGATTTGAATTGGTTCATTGCAAGCATTTTGAGGTCCAACGCGCATGGGACTTTGCAGCGGCAAGAAGGGCGTTGTTTTCGGAATTGCCAACGATCGTTCGATCGCGTGGCAGATCACCAAGGCCCTGCATGAGCAGGGAGCCGAGATGGGCTTCACGCATCTCCCGGATCGCGATCCGGAGCGGCCGAAGAACGAAAACAAGGTCCGCAAGCTGGTGGAGCCGATCGGGGCGAAGTTCGTCATTCCGTGCGACGTGCAGAAGGACGAAGAACTGGACGGCTCGTTCGCCAGGATCGCACAGGAGTTCGGCAAGATCGATTTCCTGCTGCACAGCATTGCGTTCGCGCCGCCGAACGACCTGACCGGCCCGGTGTACAACGTGAGCCGCGCGGGATTCCAGCTGGCGATGGACATCAGCGCGTACTCATTGATCGCGCTGGCCGGCCGGGCCCGGCCGATCATGAACGCCGGCGGCAGCATCCTGTGCCTCACCTATCTCGGCGGCGAGAAGGTGATCCCCGGCTACAACCTGATGGGGTTGTGCAAGTCGGCGCTGGAAAGCGCGACGGAATACCTGGCCTCGGAGATGGGCAAGGACGGCATCCGCGTCAACGCCCTGAGCGCCGGACCGGTGCGGACGATCAGCGCCAGCGGCGTCGGCGACTTCAAGAAGATGCTGGAACTGTACGAGACGTTCTCCCCGCTGCGGCGGAACATCACCGAGGACGAAGTCGGCAAGGCGGGGATGTTCCTGCTCAGCAGCATGTCCAGCGGGATCACCGGTGAGACGCTGCACGTGGACTGCGGGTATCACATCATGGGCGGGCCGCCGCTGGATGCGATCCCGGGGAAGGCGGAGGGCTGAGGGGCAAAGGTGCAGAGGGGCAAAGGTGCAGAGGGAGGCACGTGCGGGAGTCGTTCGGTGGACGAGCCCTGGTATTCTGCGCGTTGCCTGTTTGTCATCAATGCGCCTGAAGGATCGATTCGTCCTCGACGTGTCTACGAAGAGCGAATCGTGCTGTTCCGGGCGGCCGATTTCGAGGACGCCCTCCGGCAGGCGGAGGACGAGGCTCGCCGATATGCCGCCAGTCTTGAGGGTTGCCGCTACCTGGAACACGTCGACGTGTTCCATCTTTTCGACGATGAACTGGTAAGCGGCACCGAACTGTATTCACTGTTCCGCAACGGGGATCCCGATCCCGAGGCCTTTGTGGAGAACTTCACGACCGATTTCTGGCAAGGAATCGATTCTCCGCAGTCCCCTCCGGATCCCCCTTCCAGCGACGCAGCTGGACAATAGCCGTACCGACTTAACCGCCCTTTGCCTCTTTGCACCTCTGCCCCTTTGTCCCTCAAGCGCCAGCGCATCGGCATCGCGGTCGTCGAGCACGACGGGCGGTATCTCGTCGGAGTTCGGGGAGAGAACGGTCCGTTGCCGGGCTTCTCCGAGTTTCCCGGCGGGAAATGTCTCGACGGGGAGTCTCCGGAACACGGCGCGGCGCGGGAGTGCGCAGAGGAAACCGGCCTGGCGGTCGAGATTGTGGACGCGCTGTATCAGCGTGACTTCGACTATCCCCATGCGCGCGTGGCGCTGCATTTCTATCTGTGCCGCCCGCGCGGGCCTGTTGCCGAAAGGCACCAGGATTTCCATTGGGTTTCCGCAACAGCGCTGCGCGACCTGAAATTTCCGCCGGCGAATCAGCCGGTTGTCGAACTTCTGGTGAACCGCGCGTTGCGTGAGGTTCGCGACGCGGATGGAATGGGCGAGCCGGGCCGTTGACAACGACCGACCGTCTCATGCCCTCGTCTCCCGCAGAATCCGAACTCGTTGGCGACGTCCGTTGGAGGCGGGTCGGCGACCGGATGAAGATGCACGCCAAGCAGCGGGCGCTGGTGTGGATGCTGATCTGGGCGGCGGTTGCAGGCTTCGCAACCGGTTCCAGAGTCACGTGGGAGCTGTTCGGCTGCCTGCCGCAACTGGTCGCCGTGCTGGCGTTCGTCTCGCTGACGTACCGGTGGTGCGACGCCGACGCCAAACTGCACCGCTTCGTGCACTGGGACACGTTTGTGCCGGCGCTGTACGTGTGCCCGGGCCCGCTGGTGGTTGTGCCGGTGTACCTGGCGGCGACGAGGCGGACGCAGCGCCTGCGTTCGCTGTCCCTCGGTGCGCTCTACCTGTTCGTGCTGGCCGCGACGGCGATCCTGATGTCGGGCATCGGCACGGCACTGGCGTGAGGCCGTCGGTAGGGTCGTGCTCTGACCAGTGCTGTTCGTGAGGCATGTCACTTGAACTCACGAAAAAAAACTCACCACGGAGTGCACGGAGATCACGGAGAAGGCAAATCGCTGCGGACATGTCCTCCGTGTCCTCTGTGCACTCCGTGGTGAATCTGGCCCTTCGCGACGACTCTGCGCTCACGATTTCACAGCATGACAATGGTCGATGGTCAGACCAGCTGCTCCGTCGAGGGCCATTTTGTCACGAAGAACGACGCAAAGTCACAGAGGCTCCAAGACGCACAAAGCATGCACGGCAAGTCACGGTGTGCCGCCGCAAGGGAACACGTCCAATGACTTGAGTGAGGGATGACAGCGGAGTTTGCCGTCGTCGTCGTTGCGCAGCTCGGCCCTTCGTGGCTGTGCGTCGATGCCTGTCAGGCAGTGTTCGAGGAAACACTACACGGGCTTCGTCGCCGGACGTTCGACCAGCGAGACCAGCAGCCCGACGACCAGGATTACGGCGGTGCCGACGACGGGGATCAGGAGTTCATGCAGGTACGGCTTGCCCGTGGCGGAGTCGATCAGCACGCCCCCCGCCTTCTCGGTGATGGTGGCCAGTGCGTCCGGAATCCTGTCGGACGCGCGCATCCAGGCCACCAGGTCGCCGAGCTTGAGAGACAGCGTCATCCACATAATGGTCAACACGCCGCAGATCACGCCGATCAGGCCCGACAGGTTGCCGGCCCGGCGACTGATAAGGCCCAGGAGAAACAGCCCCAGTACGCCGCCGCCGAAGATCCCCGCCAGCAGCCACCACGCATCGAGCGCGCTCTTGAACTGCTGGAACATGATGCCGGTGAAGATGCTGGTCAGTCCGAGGACCACCGTCGACGTCCGCAGAAACCAGATCGATTCGCGTTCCGAGGCTTTCGGGTGGATGTAGCGCAGGTGAATGTCTTCCAGCAGCAGCGTGGCGCAGGAGTTGAGATTGGAATCCATCGCCGCGGCACAAATTGCGGCGATCACCAGCCCGGTGATGCCGACCGGCAGTTCGTTCGCAATGAAGTGCGGGAAGACGTCGTCCGGCTTGAACTCGCCGGCCGGCAGCAGCTGCGGCTGCGCCGTGTAGAACGCGAACAGCGCCGTCCCGATGAAGAAGAACGTCAGCGAGATCGGCATGAAGAGGACCGTGCCGATCCAGATGCTGCGCTTCGCCGCCGCGTCCGACTTTGCCGTGATGTACCGCTGCACGTACGCCTGATCGACGCCGAAGTTCTTGAGGTGCTCGATGACGCCGTAGGCGACCACCACCCAGACCGTCGATGCCGCGAAGCTCCAGTCGAAGCTACCGAAGCTGAATTTGTCGTGCTCTGCTGCGATCCTGAAGATTTGCCCCGGTCCCTCCGGCATGCCAAACAGGAGCACCGCCGCGCAGCTCACGGCTCCGGCGATGAGAATGAGCGCCTGCAACACGCCGGTCCAGATGACGGCTTCCGTTCCCCCGAGGAACGGGTAGATCACCACGACGACGCCGAGAATGATCGTGGTGGTGGTCAGGATCTGGGTTTTGCTCGCTTCATCGGCCCCGAACAGCGGGGACATGGCGAGCGACAGCAGGTACAGGATCATGCCCAGCCGCGTGATCTGCGTCAGCAGAAAACAGATCACCGCGTATGTCCGCGCCCACGCGCCGAAGCGATGTTCGAGGTGGGTGTAGGCCGAGACTTCGCCGGTGCTGCGGTAGAAGGGGACGAACCAGCGGACGGCGATGTACGCGGCCGGCGGCATAATGAACGCGAACAGGGCGGCGTTCCAGTTGCTCGGGCCATACGCCTTGCCAGGGTTGGCCAGGAAGCTGATGCTGCTGACGTACGAGCCGAAGATGGACAGCCCGACCGCCCAGCCGGGCATGTCGCGACCAGCCGCCATGAACTGTTCGCTGGTCTTGGTCCTGCGGAAGAATCCGATGCCCATCGCCAGGACGATGACGTTGTACAGGACGATGATGGCGAGATCGAAGGCTTCGAGTTTCATGGGAGGAAGTCAGCGCGCAGCGGGACCGGGAACGGGTACGGCAGGGAAGCGACCGCAAGTAATTGAGACAGCGATTGAACCCGGTCGACGGTCTCGACACAAGCGTACTGCCGTTGGAGTTCAGCCTTCAGGCTGCCGGACGGCTCAACGGCATGTGGTCGTCAAACGGCATCCGGCACGCTAAAGCGTGTACTCCAACGGGGGCACGCTG
>JAEUIG010000662.1 GCA_016795125.1 Planctomycetaceae bacterium
CGCCGACGCCGAGCCGCTGGCCCTGCATCCTGAGAACCCGCACTACTTCATCTGGCAGGGACAGCCGACGATCCTGGTCACCTCCGGCGAGCACTATGGCGCGCTCCTGAACCTGGATTTCGATTACCCGACGTATCTGGAGGCGCTCGCGGAGGACGGACTGAATCACACCCGGGTCTTTGCAGGCACGTATCGGGAACTGCCCGGTGGACACGGGATCGTCGCGAACACGCTGGCCCCGGCGCCGGGACGGTTTCTCGCACCCTGGAAGCGATCGGAAGTGCCCGGCTATCTCGTCGGCGGCAACAAGTTCGACCTGTCCGACTTCAATCCTGAGTACCTCCAGCGCCTGCGGGGCCTCATGACCGAGGCCCGGGATCGAGGGGTCGTTGTCGAACTCACACTTTTCTGTCCACTCTACTCGGACGGGGAGTGGATCGGATCTCCGTTTCATCCCGAGAACAACATCAACGGCATCGGCGACTGGCCGCGCGACGAAACGCTCACGTTGCAGCATCCGGAAGTGGTCGCTATTCAGGAGGAGTTCACGCGCCACATCGTCCGCGAGCTGAACGATTTCGACAATCTGTATTACGAGGTCTGCAACGAGCCGTACCAGCGCGGAGTGCCGGACGACTGGCAGGCGCGGATTGTCGACGTGATCGTCCAGACGGAACAGTCGTTGCCGCATCGGCATCTGATCTCGCTGAACATCGCCAACGGCGCCCAGCAGGTCGAAACGCTGCCGGAAGGAGTGTCGATTCTCAATTTCCACTACTGCGTGCCGCCTGAGGCCGTGGCGATGAACTTCGGACTCGACTGCGTGATCGGCGAGAACGAGACCGGCTTTCGCGGTGGTCACGACTTCCTGTATCGCAGCGAGGGCTGGAATTTCCTGCTGGCCGGGGGCGGACTCTACAACAGTCTCGATTACTCGTTCACCGTCGAGCATCCGGCCGGAGACCTTGCGGAGTATCGTGCTCCCGGAGGCGGAAGTGCTGCACTCCGCCGGCAACTCGGAGTGCTGAAGCGGTTTCTCGACGAGTTCGACCTGGTACACATGCGGCCCGATCCCGATGTCGTGCGGAGCGTGTCTGCCGGCCTCGAGTGCCGTGCGCTGTCGCATCCCGGCGAGGCCTGCGCAATCTATGTCCATGTCCCCGTCGACAAGCACCCCGATGACATCGAGCAGGTACTGCGCAGCAGCATCCGCGCCGAACTCACCGTTCATTTGCAGACGGGCAGCTATCAGGCTGACTGGATCAGCCCATTGAGCGGCGACGTTCTGCAGTCGGATGCCTGGCAACAGACTGCCGGGGACCGTACGCTCGCGACGCCGGAGTTCGATAACGACGTCGCGCTGCGCATCCGGCGAACCGGGCCGCCGTCGCCATGAACAGGCAGCGACTCCAGGGTGCGCCTCGGGCGATTCATCCCGAGGCCGGCGGCCGTTCATCGGTCACCGATCCGCGACGATGACCGGGCGCGGATCGCGTTCACTGCGTCTTCGAGACCGACACTATGCGCCGGAATCTGCTTGTTTGGGCTGCACTTGCGTGCGTTTCCCGCGTTGCCATCGCCGATTCAGCGTTGACGCCGGCCTCTGCGATCGTCTGGCAGCCGCTGACGATCGAACTCACCGGCCCAACCCATTCGCAGGCTGACTCCGAACCGAATCCGTTTCTCGATTACCGGCTGCAGGTGCAGTTCACCGGTCCGTCCGGGAATTCGCTGAATGTGCCAGGGTACTTTGACGGCGACGGGAACGGGGGCCCGCAGGGGAATGCGTGGCGCGTGCGGTTTCTGCCGACCGAGCCGGGAGAGTGGACGTACCGGGTGTCGTTCCGGAAGGGGCCGGCGGTCGCGATTGATCTGAAGGCGAATGCCGGTGAGGCGATGTCGCCGGACGGACAGGGCGGGACCTTCACCGTTGCGCCGCGCGATCCTGCTGCGGACGGCGTCTACAAGTGGGGCCTGCTGGAATACGTCGGGACGCATTACCTGAAGTTCCGCGATGGTCCGTACTGGATCAAGACAGGACTCGACGAGCCGGAAAACCTGCTGGCCTACGAAGGGTTCATCCACACGCGCGGCAGCCACAAGTACACGGAACATGCAGCGCACTGGCGCGACGGCGATCCTGACTGGGACGGAGGCCAGGGGCAGGCGCTGATCGGCGCGCTGAATTATCTCGCCGATCAGCACGTCAACAGCATCTACTTTCTCACGATGAACATCGGTGGCGACGGCAAGGATGTCTGGCCGTTTGCCGGCGAGATCAACGGCAAGGGAGACCCGGCCAACGACAACCTGCACTACGACCTCGCGAAACTGGCGCAATGGGAAACCGTGTTCGCGCACGCGCAGCGGCGCGGGCTGGTGCTGCATGGCGTGCTCGACGAGGCGGAGGAGGCGAACAAGCGCGAACTGGACGATGCCGAGCTGGGACCGGAACGGAAGCTGTATTACCGGGAGCTGGTCGCGCGGTTCGGACACCATCCGGCCCTGCAGTGGAACCTGTGCGAGGAGTACAACATCGGCGGGCTGGACCTCGGTGCGGAGCGGGTCCGCGCGTTCGCCGATTACCTTGCGGCGCTCGATCCCTACGGGCATCCGATCACCGTGCACTCGGCCGGCGATCCGGTGAAGGAGCTGGCGTTCACGTTCGGCGATCCGCGGTTCAGCATGACGTCGATTCAGCTCAACCAGCGGCGGATCGATCTCGTCACCGAGGCAGTGAGACAGGCGACGATCGACGCCGGCCGCCCGCTGCCGGTCGCGCTCGACGAGTTCACCGTCGACATCGGCACCAACAAGTCGCACATCCCGGCGGACCGGCCGGACGATCATCGCCGCCAGAAGCTGTGGCCGACGCTGATGTCGGGCGGCACGATCGAGTTCATCCTGGAAACCTTGCTGAAGGTTGACCGGTTCGACACGCCCCAACGCGAGAAGCTGTGGGAATACTGCTGGCACGCGCGGAAGTTCATGGAAGAGAACCTGCCGTACTGGGAGATGGAACCAGCCGATGAGCTGGTGGAGGGAGCGGCGACGATCGATGTGGGAATCGGCGGCGGCAAGCCATCGCCGATGGGGGCGCAGGTGTTCGCCACGATGGGTGGCCGGGGCTGGACTGAGCGCAGCGAGGGAAGCCCCGGATCGGTGTACGCAGTCTACTTCCCCACCGCGGCTCAAACGGGAACCATTCGGCTCGATACCACCGGCGCGCCGTACACACAGCGTTGGTACAACCCGCGCACGGGCGAATTCGCGGGGGACGAGTCGCTCGTTGAGCCGGTCCATGCCGGGACACCAATCGGAGCGCCTCCTGCTGACGCCAATCAGGATTGGGTAGTTCTGTTCCGCTCGACGAAGCCGATTGTCCGATCAACGGGTGTGCTTCCACGCGTCTTCCCCTCCGCAAATTGGCAATCGCTGCCGCCAGCGGCGCTCGGTCTCGATCCCGGAAGGCTGAATGCCGTCGCCGAGCAACTCGGCGGGCGCGGGTGCATCATCAAGCATGGCTACGTCGTCACGGCCTGGGGCGGGCAGGACGTCGTCAGCGACTGGTACTCGTCCGCCAAACCCGTCCTCAGCACGCTGCTGATGTTCGCGGCAAAGGAAGGAAAGATCACCGGCTTCGATCAGCCGCTGGTCGAGTTCGGCTGGGAGCTGAAGGACAAGGACCGCACGATGACGCTGCGGCACCTGACGAACATGACCAGCGGCTACGCGCGGCCGGAGGCGCCGGGGACCGCGTGGTCGTACAACGACTTCGCGATCCAGCTCTACCAGCAGACACTGTTCGACAAGATCTTCAAGGAAGACCCGGCCACTGCGGCGAACGCGTCTGAGCGACTCGGTGCATTGGGAATCGAGGACGGCTTCAAGTTCCGCAACAAGAACCGGCGGATCAGCGCGTCGGTCCGGGACTTCGCTCGGCTGGCATGGTTCTGGCTCAACCGCGGCGAGTGGGACGGGACGCAGGTGCTGCCGCGCGCGTACTTCGACGACAACATGCGGCCGCAGGTTCCGTTCGACCTTCCGCAAACGCAGATGGCCGACACCGACGACTACCTGAAGATCGGCTCCTACGGTGGGGGATCGGACCACTTCACGCAGCACGGGCCGGGAATCTACGGCTTCAACTGGTGGTTCAACGGCAAGGGGCGCGCGCATCCCGACACGCTGAGCTGGCCCGACGCCCCGGAGGAGCTGTGGATGTCGATCGGCTTCGCCGGCAACTGCACCGCCATGCTGCCGAGCCAGGACGCGATCCTCGTCTCGTCCTACGGCAACTGGGGCAAGTTCGAAGCAGGCGAAGCAGACTCGGACTTCAACCGCATCCTCAAACAGTTCGCCGCTGCAGTGACGCCAATCGCTCAGTGATGGAACGCAGTTGGCGCAGATTGCAGAGATAGACGCAGATCAAGAAATGCGACCCTCGGTCCCGAATGTTATTCGGGAACGCACTGCTTCGAAGCTCTGCTTCGCGCGTTTGAAGGAAGGTGATGAATCACAAAGGCACAAAGGACACAAAGAAGATTGTTGTCTGTGTTTCTTTCTTTGTGATCTTTGTGCCTTTGTGGTTCAATCATTTCCCTGGATGTTGCCAGAAAGCGTCGCACGGCGAGAAACCTCGTGGCTCGTTGATCTGCGTGAATCTGCGTTCCGCGCGCCGGGCGCAGTGCGACACCCGTGTGCATGTGTCCGGAGGCGCACTGACGTTAGAATCCCCGCGTCACTTTGCACCGTTCATCTTCACGGAGACACTTCGTGTTCGAACGCATCGGCAACGGCTGGGTCATGGCCAAGGAAAGCTGGAACGTCCTCCGGCTCGACAAGGAACTGCTTGTGTTCCCGATGGTCAGCGGCTTCTGCTGCCTGCTGGTGCTCGCGAGCTTCGGGCTGCCGTTGTGGAACAGTCCGTATGCCAGCGTGCTCACCGGCGACCGGGAAGTCCTGCGTGATCCGGTCGCCTGGTTGATCCTGTTCGCCTTCTACGCGGTCAATTATTTCGTGATCGTGTTCTTCAACTCGGCGCTCGTGGCGTGCGCGTTGATCCGTTTTCGCGGCGGCGATCCGACGGTGGGCGACGGCTTCCGCGCGTCGATGCAGCGGCTGCCGCAGATCCTGGCCTGGGCGCTCGTCAGCGCGACGGTCGGCGTGCTCCTGCGGGCGATCGAGTCGCGGTCGGAGAAGGCCGGACAGTTTGCGGCGGCGCTCCTGGGCGCCGGCTGGACGATCGCGACGTATTTTGTCGTGCCGGTGCTGGTCGTTGAGCAGGCAGGGCCGATTCAGGCCGTCCAGCGATCGTTCGAGATTCTGCGCAAGACATGGGGAGAAGCGGTCGGCGCGCACTTCAGCCTCAAATTCTTCGTGTTCCTGGCCAGCCTGGTTGCCATCCTGCCGATCGTGGGCGGCGGCTTCGCACTGGCCGGCGGACAGACGGCGCTCGGCGTCGCCTTGCTGGTCTGCGGCGTGCTCGGACTGATGCTGGTGTCGCTGATCTCGACCACGCTGGACACCATCATTCTCGCCGCGCTGTACCTGTACGCCGCCGACGGCGCCGTCCCCGCCCACTTCGACGACCGCCTCCTGCAGCACGCCTTCGCCGGAAGAGGCTGAAGTCTCCCTCAATCCCGACTCCTGAATCCTCGTTCCCATGCCAGTTCTCGACCGCTTCCGCCTCGACGGCAAACTGGCGTTGATCACCGGCGGCAGCCGTGGCCTGGGCCGCGAAATGGCGCTGGCGCTCGCCGAAGCCGGCGCTGATCTGATTCTCGTCGGCCGCGATGCGGCCAGTCTCGACGGCACGGCGGGCGCCATCCGGGATCTTGGTCGCCAGGCCACGACGATCGTCGCCGATGCCGGCGTGCCGGCCGAATGCGAGCGGTTCTGCGGCGAAGTCCTGGACAAGAACGGCCCGGTCGACATCCTGATCAACAACGTCGGCGGGCGCCGCGTCAACATTCCGACCGATCAGTTCCCACTCGAAACCTGGCAGCAGATGGTCGACCTGAATCTCACCAGCGTGTTCGTCTGCACGAAGCTGCTCGGCGGCGCGATGGTGAAACGCGGAACCGGCGGGCGGATCATCAACATTTCGTCCATCAACGGACTGGTTGCGACGCGCAAGATCGGCGGCCGCAGCTACGAGACGTCAAAGGCGGCGGTCATCCAGTTCACCAAAGCCGTCGCTGCCGACTGGGCGCCCCATCGCATCACGGTCAATGCCGTCTGCCCCGGCGGATTCATGACGGAGCCGAATATCCGCTGGTCGCAGCAGAACCCGGAGGTCATCGAGGCGTTCCAGGAGCAGATCCCGATGGGAGAGTTCGGCCAGCCGGAAGACCTCGGCCCGCTGGCCGTCTACCTGGCCAGCGACGCATCGCGCTACATGACCGGTGCGGTGCTGGTGATTGATGGCGGGTATACGCTCTGGTGAGGGGAGTTGACTGGTCATTGGCGGTGAGCAGTGCTCGGGACGATCAACTTCGCCGCGCGTCGGTCCCGATGTGGCTGACGGCTGCCTGTCTCCGCCGTCACAATGCCTACGATCGCCACGGTCGACGGACGACAGCCTGCGCGATCCGGCGCGGAATGTGCAGCTCCGTCGCCAACTCCGCTTCGCTGCAAGCTATGTTGTTGGAGAATGTCCGCGCGTCCCCGATTTTCTCTGGTTGCACTCGAAGCCTCGTGATTGCCATGAGTGACAAAACCTGTCAGCGCAAGGTGTTTCGCATTCGTTACCCGGAAGAAGCCCGGGCACGGCTCACCGCGTTTGGTCGCGAATTCGAAATTGTTGACTGCTCGGAGGCCGGTCTGCGTTTCCGGCTGAACGGCGGTGCGGCCCCAGCGAGCCAGTCGATCAACGGCAGCATCCGGTTCGGGGCGGGAACCTCGGTCGAGATTTCGGGTTTCGTCCTCCGATCGAAAGAGGACCATGTCGCAGTCAAGTTTGCCAAAAGCCTTTCGCCGGCTGTCATCATGGGCGAACAACGCTGGCTGCGCGATCATAACGCCCGGCAACTTGCCCAGGCCGGAGCGGCAACCGCAACGTGAGTCGTTGCGGATTGGGACTCCCCCTGTTCCCGTGGTATCATCGGATTATCATTGAGGAGCATCCGCCGTCCCGGTTCTCGGGGCGGACCGAACCGACACTCAGCCGGGGGCGTTTATGGCGGTCGCCACACGGCCAGCCTTTGAACCGGTCTCATCCGGGGAAATCCAGGTCCTCGATCGGGAACGGGCCGAGGAAGTGGATCGCCGGCACCAGGCGCTCGCCGCCTACCTGGAGTTGCGCGGGGACGATGCGCTCCTGATCCAGCGCCCCTCTAATTTTGCCTGGCTCACCTGCGGTGGCGAGAATGTCCGCCCGGGCAGCAGCGATCCCACGACATCGCTGTTCGTGACCCGCGAGGCGCGGGTCGCCCTCTGCAATTCGGTCGACTCGCTGCAGGTGTTCGACCACGAGATCAGCGGTCTGGGGTTCCAGCTCAAGGAGCGACCGTGGGATGAACCGCGCTCGGTGCTCATCGATGATCTGTGCCGCGGGCGGCGTGTCGCGACCGACGTTCCCTGGCCGGGCCTGCGCAATGCTGATGCCGAACTCGCCGACTTCCGCCGTTCACTGACGGCGAAGGAGGCCCAGGACCTGCGCGGACTCGCCCGCTCGCTGACCCGCGCCGTCGAAGCGACGGCCCGCAACTGTGCCTATGGCGACGCCGAGTCCGAAGTCGCCGGACAGGTCGCACACCGGCTCCTGCGGCACCAGATGACGCCGGTGCGCATCCAGGTGATGGCCGACGGTCAGGGTCGTCGTTATCGCAACTGGTCGTGCAGTGGTGAACGCATCGACCGCTTCTGCACGATCAGCGCGATCGCGAGACAGCACGGACTGCATTGTGGCGTCACGCGGACGTTCAGTCTCGGTCAGCCGCCGCAAGCCTTGCTCGAAGCGCATCAGACGGCGTCGCTCGTGGCGGCCTCGGCGTTTTTCTTCTCGCAGGCCGGATGGGACTTCCAGCAGACGTGGCCGCGCATCGAGCGCATCTACGAAAAGTACGGCGCCGCCGAGGAATGGCGTACAGCGGAGCAGGGGGATGTCATCGGCTACGAACCGTCGGAAGTGAAGCTGTCCTCCCGCACCAGTCTGCGATTGTCGGCGGGGACGCCGATTTTCTGGCATCCCACCGTCCGCGTCGCGGGCATCGGCGAAACCGTGCTCCTGCACCCCGACCGCACGGAAGTGCTGACCCGGCCGGAGGACTGGCCCCAACTGAGCATTAACGTCAAAGGCACCTCGGTGCAGATTCCGGACATTCTCATCCGCGAACTGACTGTCCGGCGACGCTAACATGATGTCGCTGCAGGAATTGCGTCTGATCGTGGACGGTCGGGACGCGATTCCGCAGGCGTATCCCCGCACATGTCGTTAAAAACCCGGGAACTTGAGCCGGCCGAGCCACGTCCCAATGCAGTGGATGACGTGAGCGCGATCGACCATTCCCTGATCCGTCGCTGCCGGGCCGGAGATGTAGATGCCTTCGGCGGTCTGGTGCTGCGCCATCAGGATCGGCTGTTCGCCACGCTCGTGCACCTGCTGGGTTCACTGGAAGATGCGCGGGATGTGACACAGGACGCGTTTGTGCTCGCGTTTGAGAAACTCGGCACCTTCCGCGGCGATTCGGCGTTTTACTCATGGCTGTTCCGGATTGCGTACAACGCCGCCATGTCGCGCAAGCGCAAGGAGCGGCGGCTGCCGGCGTCCATCGACGAGGCGCGGTTGCAGCGTGGCGTGGAGCCGTCCGATGACCGGACCGACGCGGATCCCTCGGCAGCGCTCGATTCCGAAGAACGGCAGGGGCTCGTGCGGCAGGCGCTCGACGAACTTGGAGAGGACTACCGCACGGCGATCATTCTCAAGGAAATCGACGGGTTGCGCTACGACGAGATTGCGGAGATCGTCGGCTGCCCGATCGGCACAGTTCGCAGCCGCATCCATCGGGCGCGGCACGAACTGCGGGACAAGTTGAGCCGGACCATCAGGAACGAAATCTAGTCAGTGTGCATTCTGCGCGAGAGTGATGTGGGCAGGCGTGAACCATGAGCGGTCGTAACGAAGAACTGCTGTCGGCGTACTTCGACGGTGAGCTGACCGGCGACGAAAAATCGCTCGTCGAGCAGCGACTCGCCGACGACGTCGCCGCGCGCGATACGCTGGACGACATGGCCGAAGTGTCAGCCTGGATCCGTTCGCTGCCGCGCCCGGCGGCGCCGGCGGACCTGCACGGCGCCGTGCTATCGCGCGTGCGGGCGGCGGCAACGCCTGTCCATGTCGCTGCGCCGGCCTCACGTCCGCAGCGCCGTTGGAATCTTCGCAGGATTGCAGCCACCAGCGCCGCATTGCTCGCCGTCGTGGTGATTTATCGGGCATGGCCGGTCCCGCTGCAGCGTTCGGCCGAGGTCGCCCGCGGCGTCCCCGTGCCGTGGTCTGACGGAGTCGTGGCTCCCCGCTTCGACGCTGCCTCGGTCAGGACCGCCTCCCTGGCCGACGATCCGACAACTGTCGCGTTCGCTAACTCCGGGCAGATGCTGGGCGAACTGGCGAAATCACTCGAAAGCGGCGCCATTCCCGTGCCGGGCGAAGTGGTGCACGAGGTGGCGCAGGTCGGCGACCAGGTGCTGTTTGTTCAGTACCGCGTCGTCGATACACAGGACCTGCCGGGACAGGTCCAGGTGATTCTGACGAACAACGGCATTTCAACGGTGCACAACAGTCCGGCCGCCGGACAGACCATCGTCGACTTCGACACGGATCAGAACGGGCAGCTGGAGGCGATCTACCTCGACGCGCCGGTCACGAACTTCAATTCGGCCGTCGCGCAGATCACCGACCTCGACCAGGTCACGTGCGTGGCGACCAACAGCGTGTCCTTCACTGCAGCCGCGACGGAGGGCATGCCTCTGGCGGCGAGTGCACAGAGTGCGCCGCTGGAGCAGCCCCTGGGGCTGTCTGTGGTCGAACCCGATGCGTCGGTACCGGTGCAGGAAGGACGTTTCGCTCGTGAGCTGGATGGCACTGTCGCCGAGTCGATCGCCGATGATTCCGTGA
>JAEUIG010000698.1 GCA_016795125.1 Planctomycetaceae bacterium
GGGGACTCTCGGGAATCTTCGGCGCGAGAGACGGACTGCAGCCAGCGCGCGCCGATCGCCCAGACCGCGACGTACGCCACGCTGCGTGCGACCACGAACGTCGGCTGCAGCCACCACGCCTTGAACCACAGCGTGCCGGGTTCATCCGGTGGATGCCACGCGGCTCCGCCCGCCAGTGTGCGCCACGCCAGCAGTGCGACGACGACAACTCCGAACGGCGCGATCCCGGACGACATCGCTTCCGGAACGCGTCGAAACGCCACATGCCAGCTCCCGCCGCAGATGTTTGCCAGCGCGACGAACACCGCGCCGAACAGGGAGATCGACAGCGTGAGCAGGGCCGCGCAGTACAACGACGCCCAGGCGCGCTGGGGCTCCACCGCGAACCCGATGACGAGACCGGCGGCGGCCAGGAATGCGACGAAATTCAGCAGTGGCGAGCGTGTCATGACACCAGGGACTAGGGACCAGGGACAGGCGTCGCTGTGACCGGCTGTTGCAAAGTACGGACGAAGTTGATGAGGTCCCAGCGGCGCTGCACGTCGAGCTGCGCGGCGAACGACGGCATGGTGTTCTGACCGTAGGTCAGGATATGGAACAACTGGCCGTCGAGCATGCCGACCGATTTTCCGGTCTGCAGCGACGGCGGCGGCGGGAACCCGCGCTTCGACACCGGGCCGTCGCCGAGTCCCTGCGGTCCGTGGCACGCTGTGCAGAAGTGCTGGTACTGCTGCCGGCCGCGTTCCTGTGAAGCGGTCCGTTCCGGTGTGCCGGGGGCGCATGGATTGGCGAGCTCCGCACCCGCTCGAAGGGCGTCTTCCGGTGTCGCGGCGTAGTGCAAGGGCGTCTCCCCGCGTGCGATCGTCCCGGCGACGGGAGGTTGCATCGTCCGCTGGTTGGGCAGCTGCGGGTGAGCCTCAAATGCCGCATAGGCGAGGGAATACTTCATATCCGGGAGGAACTCGTCGTTGGGGCGCGCGCGATCGGTGCGCGAGAACGCTGCGGCCGCGAGGACCGCGACCAGAAGGGTGGTCAGGACCAGATTGAGGCGCGAGTGAGTCATAACGAATACGAACCGCAGTTTGGCACACCTACGATGGGTCGCTGACTGAAAGTATCCGGCCGCTCCACTCTTCGATGCTCAGGACATTCGTTTCCCCGAGTGCGCGGCGCACGGACTGGGTGTTCACGACGGCGCTCGACTGCTCGACGACCAGCGCGAATCGGTCGTCGGTGACGCGGGGGGAGGGCATGCGGGAGGCGCGTCCGGGGTACAGGCGGCAGACCGCGAACAGCGCGGACACCGTCCCGAATCCGGCCAGCAGCACGAGCGATTCAAATGCGACCGGCGCATCGGCAGGCAAAGAATTCCAGGGTTTGCCGCCGACGTTGATCGGCCAGTCCGTCGCCGCCGTCCAGTGTTCGAACCAGAGCATTCCCAGAAGGCCGATCGCGCCGCACACGAAGCAGACCCACGACAGCCGCGACGGACGCAGGCCCAGCACACGGTCCAGCCCGTGGACCGGATAGGGGACGTACACGTCACGCAACCGAAAGCCGGCGTGCCGCAGGCGGTGGGCCCCTTCCAGCAGGTCGCGTTCGTGCGCAAACGTGACGACGAGTGCGGGGGAGTTCATGCGGCCGCCTCCTGGCCAGTCGCATGCGACTCGTGATGTCCGCCGTGTCCGGTCTGCATCGCCCCTTTGACTTCGGCAATCGCCACGACCGGGGCGGCCCGGCAGAATAGCAGGAAGCACGTGAAGAACAGCCCGAAACTGCCGATAAACGTGGCGATCTCGACGGTCGAGGGGATGTAGTGCGCCCAGCTCGACGGCAGGTAATCCCGATGCAGGCTGGTCACAATGATGACGAACCGCTCGAACCACATTCCGATGTTCACGCAGATCGAAATCACGAATACCAGCGCAAGGTTGGTCCGCACCGCCTTGAACCAGATGAGCTGCGGAATCACCACATTGCACGTGACCATCGTCCAGTACGCCCACGCCAGCGGACCGAACGCGCGGTTCTTGAACACGAACTGCTCGTAGGCGTTGCCGCTGTAGAACGCCATGAAGAACTCGGTGCCATACGCCAGGCCGACGAGGCTCCCCATCGAGACCATCAACAGACACATCCGCTCGATGTGCCGCGGCGTGAGGTAGTCTTCGAGGTTCAGCGCCTTGCGGGCGATGAGCATCAGTGTGAGGACCATCGCCAGTCCGCTGAAGATGGCGCCGGCGACGAAGTACGGCGGGAAGATCGTCGTGTGCCAGCCGGGAATCACGGAGGTGGCGAAGTCGGTGCTGACAATCGTGTGTACCGAGAACACCAGCGGCGTCGCCAGCCCGGCCAGCAGCAGATAGACCAGCTCGTAGCGATGCCAGGTGCGGAATGAACCGTCCCAGCCGAGGCTGAGCCACTTGCAGACGCGCTGCCGGAGCCCCGGTCGCGCACGGTCGCGCACGGTGGCCAGGTCGGGGATCAGCCCGACGTACCAGAAGAGCGCCGAGATCAGGAAGTAGGTCGAGATCGCGAAGAAGTCCCAGATCAGCGGGGACTTGAAGTTGACCCACAGCGGACCGCGCGTGTTCGGATACGGCATCATCCAGTAGGCCAGCCACGGCCGTCCCATGTGGATCAGCGGATAGATGCCGGCGCACATCACGGCGAACAGCGTCATTGCCTCGGCCGAGCGATTGACCGACGTCCGCCATTTCTGGCGGAACAGAAACAGCACGGCGGAGATCAGCGTGCCGGCGTGGCCGATGCCGACCCAGAACACGAAGTTCGTGATGTCGAACGCCCAGCCAACCGTCTTGTTGAGGCCCCAGGTGCCGATGCCGGTCTTGATCTGATACCAGACGGTGACGACGCCCAGGAGCAGGGCGCTCACGGCGGCGATAAACGCCCACCACCACAGCGCGGTCGCGCGACGTTCCAGTGGGGCACAGATGTCGCGCGTAACGTCGGCAAGCGACTTGTGGCCGTCGATCAGCGGAGGCCGGTGGAACTCAGGATGCTCAGACATGCGCGGCCTCCGCGTGTGTGTCAGTCGCTTCTGCGTTGCGAACAATCCGCAGATAGGCGACGGCCGGTTCGACGCCGAGCTCTTCCAGCACCCGGAAGCTGCGCTCACTCGTCCGCGCGGCGGCGACGGCGCTCGTCGCATCACGCAGGTTACCGAACGAGATCGCCTGCGCCGGGCACGACTGCTGGCATGCGATCTGGATGGCGCCGTCGGCCAGTGGAATGCCGAGCCGCCGGGCCTCGTGTCGCCCCTCCTGAATGCGCTGCACGCACAGCGAGCACTTTTCCATGATCCCGCGCATCCGCACCGTCACGTCCGGGTTGAGGGCCAGGTTCTCCAGCGCATCGTCGTGCGGATAGTCGAACCAGTTGAACCGCCGCACCTTGTAGGGACAGTTGTTGGCGCAGTACCGCGTGCCGACGCAGCGGTTGTACGCCTGCTGGTTGAGTCCGTCCGCACTGTGCACGGTCGCCAAGACCGGGCAGACCGTTTCGCACGGGGCGTTGTCGCAGTGCTGGCAGAGCATCGGCTGGTGCGCAACGCGCACGTCGTCTCCGTCGCCGGCGTAATAGCGATCGATCCGCAGCCAATGCATCTCGCGCTGACGGACGACTTCGTCCCGGCCGACGACCGGAATGTTGTTCTCGACCTGACAGGCGACGACGCAGGCCGAGCAGCCGGTGCAGGCGTTGAGATCGATCACCATGCCCCACTTCTCGTCGCCGGGCGGATGATCGGCCGGCCACAGCTCACCGCCGGCGACATGATGGGCATGCGGCGTTCCGCCGTGCGGGTTTTGTGCAAACGCGGCGAGCGTGGTTTCCTGAACGATGTCGCGGACCGGTGCGCCGTGGGGCGCAGTGTTCGCCGGCAGCGTGAGCGAATGATGCTCCTGTGTCGTCGCGAGAGGACGATGGCGGCCCGTCTTGGCAAGCTGCACGTCAGAGCGCGTAGAGCTGAGTCGACCATCGCTCCAAGTTAACAGCGGCGCCGCGTTCACGCCGACCAGGCCGTTCTCCCCGACGCCGGAACGGGCCTCGAACCAGTCCGGTCCGATGTGCGCAAACCGCTCGGTCCCGGGGACGCCGTAGCCGAGCGCCACGCTGACCAGGCGGTCGTGCTGGCCAGGCTGAATACAGACCGGCAATTCGATGCGGACGTCTCCCGCCGTTACTGTCGCGATGTCGCCGTCCGCCAGGCCCTGCGCAAGCGCGAGCGCAGGCGAGATGCATGCGTAATTGTCCCAGGTCCCTTTCGTGATGGGATCGGGCAGTTCGTGCAGCCACGCGTTGTGGGCGTGACGGCTGTCGGGCATTCCAACGTTGGCATGCACAGCGAGTCTCGGACCGTCGGTGGCGGGCGCAGTCGTCGGCCACTGCACGGCTTCAGGGTTGAAGGCCGGCGGCCCTCCCGTCACAGGCTCGACTTCCACGAACCCCGTCTGGACCGCCTGGTCCCAGAACGCAGTGAAGTCGGCGATCTGCGATTGACGCGAAAAGACTTGCTGCCGACACGTGTCGCGCACAATGTCGTACGCTGTCGCCGGTTGCCCGCTCCACGCCGCCAGCGATTCCAGAATTGACCGGGTCTGGCCAAGAGGCGCGAGCATCGGTTGCGAATAGCTCACCAGCCCGCTGATCGGCTCCGCATCGGTCCAGTCTTCCAGCGGATGATGTTCCGGACAGATGAATTGCGCTGCGGTGGTTGTTGCGTCGAGCCAGCGCGCGAGACTCACGACCAGGCCGACGTTGCCGAGTGCTTCCGCGAGATCGGCCGATTGCGGCAAGTTGTGCAGCGGGTCGGTTCCGGCGACGAACAGCGCCGCAACTTTGCCGTTGCGCAGCTCGGCGAGCAGTCGCGACAGAGAATCGTCGTCGGATTGCCAGCGCTGGTCGGGCCGCGCGGTGTCCAGCGTCGCTCCGTAGTTGTCGAGTAGATGGTTGACGTCGTTGACCAGCACCTGGACCTGAACGTCGTCGCTGTCGCTGAGGACCAGACTCGCCCCGCGGGCATCCCATAACCGGTCGGCGAGGGCGGTGATTTCATCGGCGGCGACTGGTAACGCGGGAAGTGGAGCGGATGGACCAGGCAGACCGGCGCGATTGGCCAGATCGGCCGCGAGATGACCCAGGATCAACGCGTACTCGTCCGGGAGCACGCGCAGGCGCCGGTCGGCCTTGGTCCCCGTTAACGACATCCGTCCTTCCAGTTGCACGTGATACGACATTTCCGGCCGGTCCGTGGTCGGAATCCGTCCCTGTCGCCAGCCACGTGCAAACTCAACGGGCGACAGCCACGTGCCGAGAAAATCCGTCCCCAACGACACGATCGCGCGCGCGTTCTCGAAGCGATAGCGCGGCAGCATGCGTACACCGTGCGTTTGCTCGTGGGCGCCGAGGATGGCCGAGCAGCCGAGGCTGTCGAAGACGACGTGGCGGCCGTCGGAGAATGTCCCGAGGAACCGCCCGATCATCCGCCGCAGCGACGGGCTGCACGTACTGCCAGTCAACACTCGCACCGCTCCACCGGCCTCGCGCAACTGTTGCAGGACGTCGAGGATTTTCTGGTCCGCGTCGCGCCAGGAAATCGGCTGGCCGCGTTGCAGCGGCCCGGTGAGGCGCAGACTGTCATACAAGCCGAGCGGCTGGGCCTGTCCGACGGCGCAAAGTCCGCCGCGCGAGAGGGGGTGTTCGGGCATCCCCTCCAGCTTCAGCGGGCGGCCGTCACGAGTCGTGACGAGCAGCCCGCAAGCGGCCGGACAGGCCGCGCAGGTCGCGGCACAGATGCGGTTGCGGCCGGGAATCTGCCCCGCAACGCCGGTGACGGACGGCAGCGCCAGTTCCTCGCGCGCCGGGCGGCAACCGGCCGCCGCCAGAGCCGACAGCGTGAACCCCGTGGCTTCCAGGAACCGCCGGCGGCTGAAATCGGCGGGGCGCGACGCCGTCGGATCGAGCGCCGGCGCCGGTTCGCCGTCGCGTTCGCTCAAGGATCGCCAGTAGGTGAGTGAGGCACTCATCGGTGTCTCGATTCGGTGTTCGCTTAGTAATGACACGCAGCGCAGTCCAGCGATGCATTGACCGGTTTTTCATCGATTCCGGCCGTATTGGCGTCACGGTGACAGTTCACGCACCAGCCCATCGACAGCGGTTCCTCCTGCCGCAGGCGCTCCATCGACTCGACCGGTCCGTGGCACTTCTGGCAGGTGATGCCGACCGTGACATGTGCCCGGTGATCGAAACAGGCGTAGTCCGGCAGATTGTGGACGCGGACCCAGGGAATCGGTTGCGGCGTCTGTTCGCGATCGGGCTTCAGGTCCGATCCAAGTCCGCAGTAGTCGTACAGCTGCTGCAGTTCCGGCGAGATAATGAGGTTTGGTTTGCGTTTCTCAGTGTCGGCCAGTTGGGCTTCGGCCTGCAAGACGTCATAGCTGGATGTGACCACGCGATGGCACTTCAGGCAGACGTCCGACGACGGGATGCCGGCGTGCTTGCCGAATTCGGCCCCGCTGTGGCAGAACCGGCAATCGATCTGCAGCTCGCCGGCGTGCAGGCGATGCGAATAGGCGATCGGCTGCACCGGCGCGTAGCCCTGCTGGTTGTCCGGCAGCCGCCAGTCGGCACTGCCGGTCGCCAACACGATCAGGCCGCCGAGCAGGCCGATACAGAGGACGATGGTGATGACGTGCTTCGGCATGTCGTGGTTGTCGAACGTCTCAGTGCCGTCGTTCAGGGACCCGGACGCTCGCAGCATCCGGGTCCCTTTGGTCTAACAGCGGATCTCCGCGCCGGGTCGCAGGTAATACCACCAGTTCACAACGAGGCAGCTCACGTAAAACAGGGCGAAGCCGTACAGGGCGTACTCGGGCCGGCCGGCCTGAATCTGCGAGGCCAGTGCCTTGGGAATCAGGTAGGCGCCATAGGCGGCCACGGCCGACGTCCATCCGAGCACCGGTCCGGCCTGTTCCTTTGAGAAGATGATGGGGATCATCCGGAACGTGGAGCCGTTTCCGACGCCGGTCGCCGCAAACAGGACGATGAACGTCAGCAGGAACGGAAAGAAGTACGTCTCCGGCGTCGGCGACAGTCTCGCCCGGTTGACGAAGTAGCCGGCCGCGATCGTGGCGACGACCATCAGATACGTGTCCCATTGCGTGACCCGCGCGCCGCCGAGCTTGTCCGACAGCCACCCGCCGACCGGGCGAATCAGCGCTCCCATGCCGGCGCCCAGCCAGATGTAGTGCGCCGAAATCGGCGCGTGTGGATTGGGAATCGCCTTTGTCAGCGCCGCGCCGTCGGGGCCGACGAGAATCTGCCCGAACACCACGTCGATCAGGACCGGAAACGCGTTGGCGTACCCGATGAACGAACCGAAGGTCATCGTGTACAGCCACGTCATGACCCAGTTGTGCTTGTTGCCGAAGATCGAGAACTGCCGTTGCAGGTTCTGCCCCATCGCCGCCGGAGTGGCGTAGCGCATCAGCGCCAATGTGACCGCGATCGTGACGGCCAGCGTGACGGCGATTTTCAGGAGTTCGGGGAAACCGCCCCAGTTGGCGACAAGCAGTCCGACGCCGACCACCGACGCCGCGAGGCCCAGGACGGTCAGCCACAGATGTTTGCCGAATGCGATGAGCGCCGGTCCACCCAAGTGCGGTGGCAGGTTGTTCATCAGCAGCCATGCCAGCCCGGCGAGGACGACCAGAATCGGCACCCAG
>JAEUIG010000752.1 GCA_016795125.1 Planctomycetaceae bacterium
CGCTGAGCGCCGTGGCGATCGCGTTGCCGCCGGCCGTCGCGCTCGGCTGGTGCCTGGCACGCAGGAGCTTTCCCGGCAAGGCGGCGATCGAGGTGCTGCTGAATCTCCCTCTTGTGCTGCCGCCTGTCGTCACGGGATACCTGCTGCTCGTCACGTTCGGTCGCCGGGGGCCGGTCGGCGCCTGGCTGGAAGAATGGCTCGGATTACGCTTCATTTTTGACTGGAAGGGGGCAGTGCTGGCCGCCGCGATCGTGGGATTCCCGTTGTTCGTGCGGCCGATCCGGCTGGCGTTCGCGAGTGTCGACGAGCGGCTGCTGCAGGCGGCTCGCACACTGGGGGCGACGCCCGCGGATGCCTTTCGCTCCATTGCGCTGCCGCTCGCGCTGCCCGGGATTCTCGCCGGAGCGGTGCTGGCATTCGCGCGCGGGCTGGGCGAATTCGGAGCGACAATCATGATCGCCGGCAACATTCCCGCTGAGACGCAGACAGTGTCCCTGCTGATTTACTCGTTGCTGGATGCACCGGGGGGAATACAGGCTGCCACTCCGCTGGTCCTGGTCGCGGTCGGCATTGCGGCAGTCGCGCTGCTGGCCGGAGAATTCCTGGATCGGGCACAGCGACGGCGACTGCTGGGGAGCGGCGCCTGAAGCATGCCAGCCCTGGAGTTCGATTGCGAATTCGCATACCGATCCGCGTTCCGGTTGAACCTCGCGTTCGTGAGCGACGCGCGCGTCACGGCTCTCGTCGGTCCGTCCGGATGCGGCAAGACGACGGTGCTCAACATGCTCGCCGGTCTGCTGCGACCGGCTCGCGGTCGCATCGTGATTGGCGACGACGTGGTGTTCGATTCACGTCAACAGATCGACCTGCCTGCCGAACGGCGCGGCATCGGCTACGTGTTTCAGGACTACCAGCTCTTCCCGCATCTGAGCGTGGAGCAGAACCTGCGGTACGGTCAGCGGCGCTCTGTCGCCGCAGGGATGGATTTCGACCACATCATTCAGGTCTTGCAGCTGCAGCCATTTCTGCAGCACCGGCCGGCCGAGCTGAGCGGCGGGCAGAAGCAGCGCGTCGCGCTGGGGCGCGCCATATTGCGGGGACCGCGATGGCTACTGCTGGATGAACCGCTGTCGGCCGTCGATCCCGCGCATCGCGCGGAGCTGCGCCAGTTTCTGGCAACGCTGCTGGAGGAGGCCGGCGTGCCGGCGGTGCTCGTCAGCCATGACGCAGAAAGCATCCAGACGCTGGCCGGCCACGTCGTCGCCATGCCGCCCGGCTGAGCACCTGGCGGAAACGGCCTCGGCGCGGTGTTCGGCTCGCGCCGACTGGCGTCCGGAACCCCGCCGGCAGTTGGACGCAAGCAGCGTCCCGGAAAAGCCTTGAGAAGTGGAGGATAGGGGACTCGAACCCCTGACCTTCTGGCTGCCAGCCAGACGCTCTCCCAGCTGAGCTAATCCCCCTTGGGAGTGGACTCACGCAGAACTGCGTGCGTCCCATCAGTTTTCGGCAGACGGCCGCAGCGGCATGAGCCGATCTGTTGGTGCCGCCGTTAAAATCGGCAACCTGCGGTCGAGCCGGAGAGTATCGGGCGGCCCGCGCGGGTGTCAAGACTCCGGAATTCGACAGGCTCGATCCCCGGGAGGTTCGGCTGGATCGGTCATGGAACCAGCTGCCACCGACGATTTCGGCCCAACATCGCTGCTTCGCGACGCGTACGTGGTGCGGCGCTCCGTCTGCGTGCATTGCCGGGAATTGCATTCATGGCGACGAGCGATCCTGTGTGCTTCCTCCCTGTCCCCTGACGCGACCGATCGCTTGACGATCGGCCTTCGGAGATGTGCCGTGCCCAGTGCTGCTCCCCCCGCTGAGAAAGAGTCGCGCGGCAAACTACGACTGCTGATCGGCGGATTCGTCCTGCTGAACGTGCTGGTCTTCGGCCGCCTGGCTTGGTTCTGGTACTTGTCCGAACCGGCGCGCCAAATCACGGTCGGTCCCGAAACGACCGTCCTCGAGAGCCCGCTGAAAGCTGATGGCACGGTCGACTTCGTCGCCGGTCTCAACGAGCGTGTGTCGCAGGGCGTCACGCCGGAGAACAACGCCGTGGCGCTGCTGGCGCGCGCGTATGACCCCCGGGTGATCGCCGACGCAGTCAGCAGCCGGTACTACGACCTGCTGCAGATTCCCGTGCCCCCGGCCGACCGGCAATGCCTGGTCGGTGAGAGCAACTTCTTCACGCAGCGCAATCCGCCGGGCACACCAGCAAACCCGGACGCACAACAGGCATTCAGCGAGCAACGTGGAACCGCCTCGTCGCGCCCCTGGACGCGCTCGGAATTCCCCGAGATCGCCGCCATGCTCGATCAGAACGCAGCGCCCCTCGCGCTCGTCGTCGAAGCCAGCCGCCGCGAGCGGTATTACTCTCCGCTGCTCTCGTCCGATCCCAGCAACTCGATGATCACCATTCTGCTCTCCATCGAGCAGGAGCAGCGTGAGGCCGCTCGGCAGCTCACGGCGCGGGCCATGCTCAAACTGGGTGAAGGCGACCCGGCCGGCGCCTGGGAGGACCTGCTGGCGACCCATCGCCTGGGGCGACTGACGGGGCAATGTCCCTTCATGATCGGCGCGCTCGTGTCGATCGCCATCGAAGCAATTGCCTGCGAAGCGGACAAGGCATTGATCGCCAGCCCGGCCCTGACCGCCGTTCAGGCGCGACAGTGCCTGCAGGACCTGCAGAACCTGCCGCCCCTCCCTTCCATCGCCAATCAGTTGGACTTTGCCGAGCGACTCAGCCTGCTGGATGTCACACTGCAGCTGGCACGCGACCCGTCGCAGATCGCGTCATTCTCGGATTCTCCGGTCCCCTCCCCGGGCCTCAGCGGCGCGATCGACTGGAACATCGCGCTGACACTGGTGAACGACGAGATCGACAACGCCGTCGCCGTGATGCGTGAGCCGGACGTCGCGAAACGCGCCGCACGACTTCAGGAAATGAACGACAGTCTCCACGCGCATCGAGGCAAGTCGCCTGCCGGCATGGGAGTACGATCGTTTCTCGGCAATCGTACAAGCGCCAGTCGCGACATGGGTTGGTCGATTCTGACGATGTTCATGCCCGCCGCCGAACAGGCGATCAACGCGGAAACGCGTGCCCACGCTCGCGAGCAGCTCTTTCTCACCGGATTTGCGCTGGCCGTTTATCAACGGGACAGCGGCGCCTATCCCGAAACACTCGCTGCGCTGGTCCCCGAACTGCTGCCGACAGCCCCGATCGATCCGTGGAGCGGCAAGGAGCTGATTTACCGCCGCACCGAGACGGGGTTCATCGCCTACAGCGTGTGGGACGATATGCGGGACAACGGCGGGATCGACTTTTCCACCCAGCAAGGCGCCCCGGGGGACCTCGTCCTGGAGATCAGCGGCCCCTGAACCTGTCGCACTCGATCGGGATGGCGAGGTTCCCGCCGAGCCACGGAGTCCATCAGCCGCCGATTTCAACGCGTGACGCTGAAGACCCGGCACTTCACATCTACAATCATGGTGTGCATCGCGACGCGTTTCTCTCGCTCCTCGACGTCAATCTGCCGGCCGAATTGTGGCGGCTCATCGCCCAGGTTCCGCGCGGCTGCGTGACGACCTACGGCGCTCTCGCCGACGCACTCGGCGACCGCGTCGCAGCCCGCTGGGTCGGCGAACTGCTGATGGACCACGCTCACGATGTCGACTGTCCGTGTCATCGCGTCGTCCGCCGCAATGGCGAGCCGGGCTTGTATATTGCCGGGGGCGCAGCCGCGAAACTGTCGCGGCTGGCGTCCGAAGGAATTCCGATCGAACACGGCCGGGCCTCACTGGAACGGCATTTCGCCGGGTTCCAAAGCGCGGCGCCGCTGCGCGGTCTCAAGGAGTTTCAGCAGCAAGTGCCGGCGCGCCTCGACCTCAGATGTTTCGACGGAACCGTCCGCCGAATCGCGGCTCTCGACATGGCGTATGTTTCATCCAGTACGGCCGTGGCGGTTGGAGTCATCGCCGATGCCACGTCTTTGGAGACGATGTCGACTCTGACAATCACCTCGCCGGTCATGTTCCCGTATATCTCCGGCTATCTCGCATTCCGCGAGCTGCCCGCGCTGCTGTCGCTGTGGAAACAGATGCAGTCCGCAGCGCCGGCCGCCGATGTCGTCCTGATCGATGGCAACGGCTCACTGCATCCGAGAAGAGCCGGCATCGCCGCCTGCTTCGGACTGCTCACCGACGTGCCCACCATCGGCATCGGCAAGTCGCTGTTGTGCGGGAGGGTTGATGTCGCAGGCTTGCGCGTCGGCGACACGCGGCCGGTCATCGATCGTGACGAGCTGATCGGCCTCGCCGTGAAGTCGGCGGACCGTTCGCGGCCAATTTTCGTCTCGGCCGGCAACTACGTCGACATTCCGCAGGCGGCGCAGCTCGTTCAGCGGATGTTCGCCGGCCATCGCCTCCCCGAGCCGCTGCACCAGGCCGACCGACTCACGAAACAGCGCGTCCGCGAACTGCGCATGCCGTCCAGTTCCTGATCCGCAACCTGCACGCGTGCGGTTTTGCAACTTCATTCCGCCGGCGGCTTCGCGCGCGCGTCTAGAAAAGACTGCAGCATGATCTGCGCCGCCAGCTTGTCGAGCCGCGCCTTCCGTTGCTTCTTGGTGAATCCTGCATCCATCAGCAGCAGCTCGGCCGAAGCGGTCGTCATCCGCTCGTCATGAAACACGACCGGCAGCCCGGTGACGGCGGACGCCCACTCGCCGAAGTCCCGCGCCTCGTGGGCTTTCCCCCCTTCATCGCCGCTGCGCAGATGAATCGGCAGCCCGACGACAAGTCCCACCGCCCGGTAGTCGATTGCCAGCTGCGCCAGCCAGTCGGCATCGAGCCGATCGCTCCGCAGTGTGTAATTCTCGAGCGGGCTGGCCATGTTCTGTTCGTAAGTCGAGATTGCCGTCCCGACTCGATGCGTCCCGTAATCCAGCCCCAGCAGCCGCCCCGCCTCAGGAACCGCTGCCGTCGCTCGCTTGCCGGTTTCGCCAACCGGGTCACAGGAATCGCTCATCCCCACGCTCCCTCAATGCATCAATCAGCTTCCGGATCGCTTCCTCATCGCCACGCCGTGCGACCAGCGTCGCATCCGGCGTGTGCACGACGATGCAGTCTTCCAGGCCCAGCGTGGCGACAAGATGATCGCCGCTGGTGCGCACGATGCAGTTCTTCGTCCCCACGCCCCGATGCAGCCCGATCACCGTGTTGCCCTGCTCGTCAATGCCATGCTGCCGCGCCAGCGCCTGCCAGCTTCCCAGGTCGTCCCACGTGTAGGGAGCTTCGAGGACCACGCTGCCCGGTTCCCGTTCCAGCACGGCATAGTCGATCGACACGGACCGCATTTGAGGAAACTCGGCGGCGATCACGCCGTCGGCCTGGGGAGTTCCGAGGCTGGCAGCGATCGATTTCAGCCGCGCGTGCATGTCCGGCTCGTGCTTCTCCAGCAACGCGAGGATTCGATCCGCGCGCCACACGAAGATGCCGCAGTTCCAGTAGAACCGCCCGGACGCGACGTATTGCTCGGCGACTTCGAGGACCGGCTTTTCGCGAAACGTCGCCACCGCATAGGCGCCCGCTGTCGCATTGCCGATCGGTGCACCGCGTTCGATGTACCCGAACCCGGTCGCCGGATACGTCGGCCGCACCCCGAACAACAGCAGCCTGCGGGGATCGTCCTGCACGAGCGACTGGGCCGTCGCCAGCGCCTCCCGGAAAACCGCATCCGGCTGAATCAAATGGTCCGAGGGGAGTACCGCCATGACGGCGTCGCGGTCGGCATGCAGCAGATGCACTGCCGCCAGGCCGATGCACGGCGCCGTGTTCCGCGCACACGGCTCGACCAGGACGCGCGCGCCCGGCACTCCGCTGAGCTGTTCGCGCGCCAGGTCCGCCTGCAGCGCATTGGTCACGACCCACTGCCGCTCGGCGGGAATCAGCGGCCGACACCGCGCACTTGTCTGCTGGAGCAGCGTCTGCTCCCCGGCCAGCGGCAGGAACTGCTTCGGCACGCTGCGCCGGCTCTCCGGCCAGAACCGCGTCCCGCTTCCCCCCGCCATGATCACTGCATGCAACATCGTTGGAAAATCCGAAATTTGAAGCGGTCAGCTGTCAGCCTTCAGCAGTCAGTTCAAGAGCAGCGGACTTCGACTCGTCCCCTGTCTGACGGCTGACCGCTAACCTACTCCAGCACCCGATCCCTGTTGAATCTGGTTCCCGAGGGCACCTTCTCCGCCAGCTCGGCCGCATCCAGTGCAAACCGCGGGCTGATTTCGACCCGTGCCTGCGGAGACACTTCGGCGCCCGCATGCGTCAGCCACTCGCGGTACAGCTTGAGCAGCCCGGCCCGCACGGTGTCCGGTGAATCCGCGCCGTCGCGGTTCTTCACCGGCAGAAACTCGCGCTGGCGGTCCGCCTCCACCACCAGCGCCCCCAGCGCCAGCGGCAGCGCATCGAAAATGAACTGTTCGAACTTGTAGGCGTTCGGTTCAGCCGGCGTCACACGCTCGCCAGTCTCGTCGATGTGCGGCACCGACTTGAACGCCCGATGCAGCGGCAACCGGCACCCCTCCACCACCAGTCGTTCCAGGAACGCATGGTTAAAGACGTGCATCGCCGTGTTTCCCGCCCACAGGAGCAGTTCGCCGTTGGGGCCTTTCGCCGCTGCGCGCTCCGCCGGCAGGTCGCTGTACTCGATGATCTCCGTCCGGCCATCGACCGAGACGACGGCCCCCATCCGCTCCGCCGCCGAAGACTTCGCAACCACCTTGGTGCTCATCTCCGAGCCGTGCAGCGCGTGGAGGCCGATGAACGCCGGATCGCACACGATCGCAGCCGGATTGTCCACCTGGTGGTAATACAGGTACTCGATGCCGCGATCCGCCATCACGGTCAGCAGTCCTGAACGTCGCAGCGCGTGCAGCAGGCCGCCGTGACCGTCGGGACTGGCCGTCAGTTTCGTCTTCTCGTCCAGCAGAATCCGGCCGGCCCGGTCCACGGCCGGCAGAGCACCCTGCTGAAAGAACGACACGTCGTCGACATCGAGGCCGAAGTAATGCTGCTCCTGAAAGTAGCGCCGCGTCTCCTCGTGCGTGGCACTGCTGGTCATGATGTAGTACGGCAGCCGCTGCCCGGCGCGCCGCTCGCGCCCCGCCAGCTGCTCGCAGAACAGTTGAAACAGCGGCTTGCCGGACACCGGGCCAATTTTGAACATCCCCTTCGGATGATCGAAGCCCAGCCGCGTCCCCTGCCCGCCCGCGACGAGAATCGCACCGACCTTGCCGTCCTTCAGCAGCGTTTCCCCGTACTCGCGGGCCCGCGCCCATTCCTCGGCATCTCCCCCATGCTCCGGCAGTCGGACGAGGTCGAGCGGCGGCTGTGCGCGTGCTGCCCGCTCGCGCGCCTCTTCCGATCCGGCCGCGTCGCCCCCCAGCAGTGGCGCGATCCGGTCCCAGTCGAGCGCCTGCAATTCTTTAAGCAGCGCGTGCTTCTGCGCCGGATCGAGTTCCGACCACCAGTCGAGCAGGTGCTCCTGCCCGTACGGGGCGAGCCGCACCGCCATGTCACGATAGGGGTCCATAGTCGATGGTCGATGGACGATAGTCGCTGGACAACGGGTGGCACGCCCTGAGCGGAGCGAAGGGCGTGGTGACTTGCGCCAAGCTCAACTGACTTCCACGAACACATCCGCGCCGCGGATCGTCACCGGGTACGTCCGCACCGGCTCGGTCGCCGGCATGCACAGTGCCTTGCCGGTTTTGAGGTCAAACCGCGCGCCGTGCCGCGGGCAGGCAATCGCACAATCGGCGATCGGCCCGTCCGTCAGCGGCTGCCCGTCGTGCGTGCAGACATCCTCGATGCAGTACCATTCGCCGCCGAGATGCAGCAGCAGCGCCGGCAGTTCATCGACGATGATGGACTTCCGCCCGCCGTCCGGCACCTCGGAAACAGCAGCAACTTTCACGGATTCAGGCATGGAGTTTCGCAGTGATCGGCCGCGCCGCGGCCGCAGGATCGATGACAGCCAGTACGATCGGAAGTGTAGCACGAAGCGCTACTGATTCAATGCCCCCATCGCAATGACAAAGACGTCCCCGCGCTCGCCGCTAAGAGCCTATCCGAAAACCGAAAAGGGGTGGCCGGGGCTGGACCGAAGGGAAGCCCCGGTGTGTGTTCGCCGGGGTTTCGCGTTGCTCCAACCCCGGCCACCCGGCTGGTTTGCAGTTCTCGGATAGGCTCTAAGGCTGAATTCCGGACCCTTCGCACTTTCTGACTCTTCACACGATTCTCACTTCGAAAAAGCCGGAGCGGGCCTGTAAGCCGGGTTCTGTCGAGAACGGCCATGTCTCTGGGACGCTGGTTGCCCAGCGCCTCGCGCGACCTACCCGGGCGTACAACGAGACGGACAGCCTCGTGGAGGACATTCCTCCTTCGCCCTGCTTGGTCTTGCTCCCGGTGGGGTTTGCCCTGCCAGTTGTGTCACCACAACCGCGGTGCGCTCTTACCGCACCTTTTCACCCTTGCCTGTGCCAGAGGGATTTTCGATTTTAGATTTGCGATTTTCTATTCCGAAAATGCGGACGTTTGCGGGCTGGCGCTCGGTCACCGATCGGCGTCCACCAAATCGAAAATCAAAAATCCAAAATCGAAAATCCCCCGGGCCATCGGCGGTTTGTTTTCTGTGGCACTTTCCCGGTCCTCGCGGACGGTGGGCGTTACCCACCACCGTGTCCTGGGGAGCCCGGACTTTCCTCCACGGCGGCGTCCCTGTGCCCGGTCAGGAGACCGGCCACAACACGGGCCTGCCGCCGCAGCGGCCGCTCAGCCCACTCCGGCAAGTGCAATTCTAACGCGCCCCCGCCTCATTGAGCATCCACAATCCAGAGGCCGGAAGCCGGAAGGTCTGGTCGCTCGTTCGTGGTCTCACAGACGTTGAGTCAGGGGATTGTCTTAGGCCCGGCGTTTACGCCGGGTTGACCGCGCTGCACTCAGGCGACTTGAGCCTCGTTCACGAGGCTTCTCGCTGTCATGGCTTAAGCCAACGGATCGAGAAGCCCGGTGAACCGCGCTCAGACGCGTCCGTCTCGCGGCCAGAGACCCGGCGTAAACGCCGGGCCTACGACAGATCGCTGAACAGTCGCACCACCACGAATCGGCGACCACACCCGAAGCCAGCGGTTAGAGATCGGAACTCATGAGCGCTGACTAGCGTTCATGAGTGGTTTCCTTTTTGTCCTGTTTCGCGTCTTTCGCGGTTCAATCTTTACCCCTCTCCCAACGCAACGCGAAGTACCGTTTCCGCTGCAAAGTCGCAGCACGATCCAATTCGTCAGGTTCAAGACCGCCTTCCGCGTGCTCGCCCAGCGTCGTCGCCAGCGCACTGCCGACCTCAACACTGAATGGTTCCGGATCGAACGTCACTCCGGTCAGCTCACGCAGCCCAGAAAACTCCGGCGCGTGCGGCGATCGCTCCAGCAGCACGCTGCCATGCTGCAAAATCGCCCCGCGTCGCCGCCGCTGTGCGCTCCCCACGATCTTATACGTTCCCAGCACGATGTCGTTCGGATCGCCACGCCCGAAACAGAGGAACGGATCACTGGTCGCTGGTCGCTGGTCGCTGGTCGCGGCTGCGTCGCCGCGCATCCGCGCGTGCGCACCGTGCCGTGCCAGAACGGCGATGATCGCGTCGTGCGCGACGCGATACAGCCCGGACGGCTGGGCTGCCAGCGGATGTGACCCCGGCAGCGCGATCGAGTACGTCACCTCCCGGTCATGCAGAATCGCGCCGCCACCTGACAACCGGCGCACCGCCGCCAGTTCCTGCCACTGCGAGTCACGCTCGAACTCCTCCGCATCCTGGAAGTAGCCGAGCGACACCGTCGGCGCCGACCATCGATAAATGCGGACGGTCGTCCGCTCGCCCGCCAGCGCCGATTCCAGCAGCGATTCATCGACCGCCATGTTCCAGTCGCCGGCCGTCGGAACAGGTTCAATGATCAGCCGCACGGGTTGCATCACACGCTCATCGTTTAGTGGGGAGCCGCCGGCGACCCCGTCACGTCCAACGTCTCCATCATGAGCCGTCCGACACGCTGGTCAAGCGGGTCGGACGATTTCAGCAACGCGCCGGCGACGTTGCGACGATCCTCCGGGGTCCAGTTCTGGCTCAGTTTCACTTTCGCCGCCAGTTGCGACACCGTGACCCGGAAGCCGCAGATCCCCTGCAGCATCTTCTGCTGGAACTCGACTGGCAGGCCGTCGTATTCCCACGAGCCCGCCACCCGCTGCTCGTGAATCCGGGACAACTCCGCCACCTGGGCCGCCAGTTCGTCGCTGCTGAGCCGGCGGACCAACCCGCGGGC
>JAEUIG010000764.1 GCA_016795125.1 Planctomycetaceae bacterium
ACCGTTGAAACCGTCGGCCGCGCCGCTGGCCAGCGTGAAACCGGCACCTGTCAATGCGGCGTGCGACAGCCCGTTGTTCAGCTCGTCGCCGCCGGCGCCCGGCAGCGCGCCGTTGTCGGCGTCCATTACCTGGAAGTCGCCACGCAGCAGCGTCGCTGCGGACTCATCCAGCTCAATGTGCCGCCAGCCCAGCGAGAAGAAAACCGGCCGGCTGATGCGGCTGCTGCCGAGATTGATTTCGAAGCTGTCCAAGGTGGACTCGTAGCGCGACTGGAACTGCGCGCCGGCTTCCAGAAACTCGATCTCGTTGTCTTCCACGCCCGGCGTACTCGCGGCGATCCGCAACGCGTTGAACGCGGAAAGACCGTTGGCCGGAGCGATGTTCACGTTCGCCGGATCATCGAAGGCGACCGGCAGCGTGAGCGTGCCGCCCCACGAGTCGCTCCAGTCCGGAATCTGCATGAACGACGCCTCGACATCGAGGATCGGCGTCGAGCCTCCGAGAGAGAACTGGTAACCGGACGCGTAGCCGAATTCGGCATCCGCGGCCGAAACGCCCCCGGCGCCGGAGATCAGCGGCGAGTCGGAGTCGTTGTTGCGATTCCACAGCAGGTACTGGGCGTCAAATCGCATTTGCGCTTCGGCAACGCTGCTTCCGAGTCCGGCCAGCATCACGAGCAGCGGCAGGCAGTATCCAACACGATGCATCACATGCCCCCCCTGAGAGTCCCTTCCCGCCCGGGCGCAACGCGCTGCCGGTTTCGCGGAGCAGTTCTGGTGATTCGTCATGTCCGTCGAGATGCGGAACACTCCGTCGAGGAGTGAGCGAGTCTGACGGTGGCCGCACTTCGTCTCAAATCGACAGTTCTGCCGGTCATCCCGAGCAAATGGGCTGTAGCCGTCGCATCGATCGTAAGCTGGTTGCCAGTTGTACCGGTCCGGAAAACTGGGCAGTCTGGGCGCAGCTCCGGTAGCGATCCGGTCGCCAGGAGGCGATTGCGGGGCCGAAAACCCGCAGGTGTTGCCGGTGCAATCAGGCTTCCTGCACCAGCGACTGCGGCGCCGGCCGTCGCACGGACCTCCATTGCAGCACGGCGGCCACGACCAGCAATACCAGCCCGACAACGCTGAGCTTGAGCCACAGCCACCACACCACGCCGAGGAGGGCAACGCTCAGGGCATCCGCGTTCACCGGCAGTTGCGTGATGGCGCGGCTCCAGCCCCGACGGAATCGCGCCAGCAGCACGATCGACAGCAGCACCAGTACAAGCACGGCCGCGAGCGTCGATCCGGCGTGCAGCTCTCGGAGATGGAGACTGGCGGCGCCGTCCGGCACAGCAATCAGCAGCGCTTCTGCATCGCGAATTGCCGTCGCGACCACGAAGTGTGCGCGGGAATCTGTCGCGCTTGACTCAACGGGAGCCTCCTCGGCAGGTTCCTGCAATTCGGACCAGCGTGCCTCGAGTTGCTCAGCGGATGCCGACGAATGCGACTGCAGGGCCGAAACGGTGGATTCAATGTCTGCTGCCAGCAGCTGACGATCGCCAGTCGAGGCGGCATCGTACATTCCCAGCAAAGCCGCAGCCCTCTGCTGCAGTGCGTCGGGCCGACCGCCCAGCATGCCCTGCGAATACAGTCGATAGCCGTCGCGTGGGAACAAGGCCGCAATCTCCGGTGCGGGAGGGGACTGCGTCCAGTGCGGCCGCCACAGTTCGCCGCGGGCGTTGGTGAATGCACCGGCGGCGGAGGTCCACTCCAGAGACAACCGGTGGATCGACCTCGGCGAGAGCCCGTCGATGCGACAGCGGAGCACTTCGTCCGCGCCCTGGCTCGCTTCCAGCAGGTGGTCGTCCCACAACAGCCTCACCAGTGAGGCCGTGCCGGGCCAGGGGAGTTGCAGCTCGCACCGGGATTCCCCGGCGACAACCCAGAACGTCGTCGTGCCGGCGGTACTGCCGTCCTGGCCCGGCCAGATCGCGGACTCCACCAGCTTGACGATGGGTGCGCCGACCGTTGCCTGCCGCTCGCTGAAACGGGGTTCGCCGTCGGCGAACCGATACGCCGTCGCGCCCGGTCCCGGCGACGCAGCCTCGCGCAATGCGGCGGGCCAGCCCTCCGCTTCCACCGCCGCGGCCGACGACGACGGAACAAACGGAAACTCGGCCGGCACCACGACAATCTGCTCGGACACCGTCGCATTCAACAGTTCGATCCGCGGCGCCATCCAGTCGCCGCGATCCGGAATGACGAGCTGCGTGCTGAATCCCAGGCTCGTGCGCGACGCATCGCCGGGCGAGTGCAGCAGGAGCCGCAGCACTTCTCCCGCCTCGCCGTCCGGAGTCGCAATCGTCGAGCGATCCGGCGCCACGCTCCCGGCCAGTTCGCGCGGCATGCCGACAATGAGAAACTCTCCTGCGGTCAACGGACGATCGAGATGGAACGCCGTATTCCAACGCCACCCGCTGTCGTCCCCTGCGATCGATGCCACGACGGCAACGGACAATGGCGCCGGCGCGGGCTCGCTGCGGAATGCGACCGGCAGCACCGCGTCCTGCTGCGAGAATCGGCGAATGAAGCCCGCATCGGTCGAGGTCGCCGTACCGGTCGACAGGACGGCGCCGTCCGCAGCGATCAGGTCCAGCCGCCGTGCCTGCGGGCTTTGAATGATCAGTTCCGAAGCGGTGATCGTGGCGTCGAGGAGACTGAACGCCGGCAGCGGCGTTACGGTCGCAGCTTTGAACGGCATGACTCCGGCCAGACGCAGCTCCTGCCGACCCGTGCGATCCCCCGGCAGGTACAGCACCAGGTGGTCGTCGTGCCGCGACCAGTTCAACAGTCGCGAAGCGCCATCTTGCTCAACCTCGACCGAGTCCAGGCGGACATCGGAGGCCAGTCGAAAGTCATGCTTGAACACGGGCAGCACCGGGACATCGACAATGGCAGTCGCCTGCCAGTGCAGCAGTCCGTCGCCGACGTTCAGCGATTGTTCCAGCGTGGCGCTGCGGACGGGCTGAATCGCCGAGAGGCTGGCCGTAATCGGAGCCGGCTGCGCCGCGAGATAGACGTGGCTCGGAACCGGCCAGGTGCTGTTGTTGGACAGTCCGGCGGAAAACATGACGGCGATGGGCATCTCCCGCAGTTCGGCCGGCAGTGTGGTCGAAGCCGGCGGTAGCAGGTCCATACCCGCAGCCGCCCTGAGACCGATGCGGTGGCTGCGCAGCTGTCCCCCGTCAAAAAACGCGAGTGCCGGGATGACAACCTGCGTGCCGGTCATCCGGGCCGGCAGGGTGAAATCCAGATGAATGGCGGTGTCGGCGGGCAGACGCCGGTCCAGTTCCAGCTCCAGCAATGTCGTCTCCGGCCGCGGATGGCGGACCGAATAGCTCCGCAAGCCTTCAACAGCGACGACGGGAACTTCCGCTTGTCCGGGCAACAGCAGACGCAGCCGTTGCGAGGCCGATCCGCTGCCCGTTTGCGGCGCGGCCACGGTCGTCAACTGCGTGCGGATGCGCAGCCTCAGCGGGTGAACCTCGACCAGCGACATGGCATCGAAGGACCAGCGGGCGGCGGCCGATGGCGTCTGTTCCGGAGCCGGCTGCAACGAGAGCACGGATGCCGCGCCGAGGTCGAAGACGCGTTGCCCCTCGTCGTTCGTTTCCGGACCGCGCTGCGACCAGGTGGAAAGCGTGGTTTCCGGTTCGCCGTCGGGCGGCAGAGACAGCTGCGCATCCAGCACCGGCGGGACATCGAACTCCCACCCGCCGCCAACCCGTGACGCGGCGCTCGGCTGCAGCTCTAGTGACACGTTGACCGTCGGAATTTCCTCCACGTCGGGGGGCGCGCCAGGCAGAGCGACCAGCAGCGAGCCGGAATCGGCGGAGGGGCGAATCTGCGCCGGCTCCGCATTGATCCGGCACGCGTCCGGATCCGCGACCCACAGGCGGCCGAACGGCAGGTCGAGCATGACCTGCGGCCGGCGGTCGAAAACGGCTACGTCGAACTCGGCATGGAGTCGCGGTGCAGAACCCTGCTGAAATCGATAGCGCGACGAGCGCAGCAGCCACGGAGGGTTCCGCCGCTGTGTTCCGTGCCAGGCGTCGAACGCCGGCAGCAGTCGGCGTTGAATCCAGACATCCCCGGCCTGTTCGTTCCCCTGCATCGGGATCAGCACGTCGAACTCTGGAGGAGTCGCCGCCTCCGAGGCCGGCGGCGATGGTTCCTTCGCGTCCGGTGTCTGGGCCGGCAACCCCGAGGTCAGGAGGAAGGCCAGCATCACGCTGACGCCTGCGGCCGCCCCCGCCCCCGCGCTTCGCAGGCTCGAACCCTCCAGTCGCATCGCAACGGCCGGACGAGCTTTGAGCCAGGACTGGGGCAGCAGAATTCCCAACAGCGTTCCCATCAATGCGCCGCCCCACAGCACCGACTGCGTGTCCGGCAGCGCAACGGCGGCCAACGCGATCGCAATCGCCGCGCAGCACGCGGCAATTCGGCCGCGCGCAGTGCCAAGTCTCAACACGCACACTACCAGGCAGGCCCCGAACATGCTGAACCAGCCGGTGCGCTGGGAATTGGGAATGTCGGCGAGTTCAAGACTGAGGACCGGTTCTGGCGACAGGACCCCGATCGTCACCACGCCGGCGCCCTCGTTCAGCGGTGAAGGTCGCCTGGGTGCCGCGCGCGAAAACGGGTTGATTCCGGCCAGCCAGTTTTCCCGGGCGAGCGGGCCGAACAGCCGCAGCGTCCAGCCGGTCTCCGGTCGCGGCGCCACCGTACTCCGTGGCACGCGCAATTCGGCGAGCCGTTCCGTCCGCGGCAGATGCAGCCGCCATTCCAGCTCTCGTGGCGGCGTGTCCCATTCAGGCAGCGGCACCTGCAATGAGCGGCTGAGCCAGCCCGAATCCTCCGTCACGCGGCTGCGATAGCGGAACTCCACCCGTCTCGGCGACTCGGGCCAGTCGAGAAGTTCGATGGCATCGTTTGCTGAGACGACGCTTTGCGGCTGGCCGTCCACGAAGACGCCGTCCAGCTGGATTCCTGCCGCGAGCCGGATCTTCGGCGGCGACTCCGGACGCTTGCCGGACAGCAGAAACACGGCGAGGTGCCGATGCCACTCCGTTCCTCGGCTGCCGACGCTGGATTCCAGGCGCACGTCGAGCTGCAGCGGCAGGTCGGATGTGAAATCCGCAGCGGAATCGCCCGCGTCATTCGTGCCGGCCGGTGCTGTGGAGGCGCTCGCGGACGCTGCGGACACCGATGCCTCCGCACCTGCCCCGGTGTCCACAAACCAGGACAACTGCGGATCGCCGACGGGGACCCCCAGCGCAGAACCGAGCGCCGTCCATTCGGGCGTGGTGTCTCCCGCAGTCAGAAGACGCAGTCCGCCATGCGGCGTCAGATTGGCGCCATCGAGCGCCGCACCGCGAATCGCCAGCATCACGCGGGCTTCTTCGTCCGCGCCCAGTCGCGGAAATGGCTTGATGGTGCGCGCCCCGGGTTGGGCATCGACGCATCGCCCGGAAATGAGCACCTGCCGCGGCGACTGGCTGGACAGCGCCTGCCGGAAGTCGATCTCCAGCTGCGAGTCCAGTTCACCGTCGATGATCCGCCAGGACGTCACTGCCGCCGCCTGTCCGGTGGGAACGCCAACGTCGACGACGCTCCAGTCGGCGGGCATGCGCAGCCGGGCCCGATAAATGTTCTCGCCGCGCGACAGGAGGCTGACCACGGACTGGAACCGTGCTTCCGGCTGCGCGAAGTCGATGAGGGTTAATCCGCGCAGGCTCACGCTGGCCGGCGGACGTCCGATCTGCACCGTCAGCGATGCGTGGTGCGACAGGTCCTCGAACATCCATGTGCCGCTCCGCTCTTCCACGTTGATGCCCGTCTGCCGCATGTCGCGCGGGTCGAACGACAGCAGCGTCAGCGGACGCTCGACGTGCACGCGCCTGAGAATGCTGAACGGCAGCGCGCCCTGCAGGTGGACGGTCGGCAGCTCCCAGCTTTCGCTCTCGCGCAGCGCCAGGTCGCCTCCGATGCGGATCGTTCCCAGCCGTCCCGACGTCGTTTCGGGCAGCGGCAAAACCAGCGTGGTTTCTCCACCGTTGTGT
>JAEUIG010000825.1 GCA_016795125.1 Planctomycetaceae bacterium
AGGCCGTCGAGGATCGGCAGCCAGATGGCGGGCATGACGGTCATCAGGGCCAGCGGAGCGATCAGCAGGAGTGCGGCCAGCCACAGGCGTTCGACGACCGGGCAACGGCGGCACACCCAGCAAAGCAGGATCGCGCCGGCGGCGACAACGAACATCAGGGTGCGGCCCGCGCGTCGGCTGGCGTAAATCAGGTTGAGGTCGGCCGGTGCATCGTCGGTCGCGTCGCCGCGGTAGGTGAAGTTGCGCTGCACGTACCCGGGCGGCGGCTGGAGGTCGAGCGTCAGGGACAGGAGAGCGCCACGTCCGGTGGTGGGGACGACCAGCGATTGCAATTGGTCGAAATCACCACCGCCCATGCCTACGCCGAGCGTTTCGGCCGGCATATTCGCCACGCCTTCGCCGTCATTCCCACTGCCACCCTGCTGTCCCGCCTGCAGTTGTGCCGGTTCTGGTTGATCCGGTGTGACCGCGCCGAACGGGGCGAGAGGCGTCAAGCCGCTCTCCGACGAAGACTGCAGCGGCATGCCGCCCATGCCGCCGGCGGCCGGAGCGCTCTCGTTCTCCCGCATGAACCGGTCCACCTGGGGCCGATTGAGTTCAGTCGCAAAATCGAACCGCATTTCCTCAGACTGCGACTCGCCCGCTTGCGGCGGCGCATCGGGACGCGCCATCTGCAGGGCTTCACCCATCGCGCCCCCCTGCTGCATCGGCGCGTCGGACGGCGCGCTCGCCGGGACGGGCGGCTGTACGGCAAGCGGCATTTCGGAACCGCTACTGCGGAATGATTGGCCGGAAACATCCTGGAAGCGCGCCGATGCCACGGAGGCTTCGCGCGCCTGTTGCGTTGCCGGCAGCAGCAGGACGATCAAAACGCAACCCAGCACCAGCAGCGCCAGGACCACTCCAACGACGCTGGCTCGCCGGTACCCCAGCGACAACACACACGCCGCAACGATGGCCGCCGCAATCGCGATCGCCCCCCACAGCAGGTCCTTCGGCGACGGCGCCTGCAGCCACTGCTCCAGGCGACCGAGGAAGCTGTCGCGGTCCAGCTCGTCGCTGGGATGGAACCGGCCTTCGCTGTCAACGAGCAGCGTTTCCTGGGCGTGATGGACGGTCCAAGTCTGTTCGAGGATCTCCAGCGGCTGCTCTTCGCCGGCGCCGGTGACCGCGACCAGCGTCGGCGGCGACTGGTGGAGTCGTCCGGCCGTCTTGTCCAGCGGCGGCACGACGCTGCGATAGGACAGCCGGAGCGTCCGCGCCGCCTGTGGAGATGCCGCCGGCGGCAGTGCGATGAGCTGACCGGCCGACGACGTGCGCACTTCCACCGGTTCGCCGTCGATGAGCACCGACCACAGTTCGGGGGGCGTGCCGTCGTCGTTCTGTGTCAGCCGCAGCCGCAGGCTCTGCACGCCGACCGCCGTAAAGGTGTAGTCCGCCTGGTTCTGCATCTCTCCGGTTTCGGAGACCACACTTGTCAGCCGGGCGTTATGAATGACGGCCGTCGGCACGGGCTGGCGATCGTATTCAGTGCGGCGGATGGTCATCGTCCAGCCGGGCTGTGCATAGCGGAAGCCGGCGACGACTCGCTCGGCGGGCTGATAGACGGCCGGCGGAAAGTCGACCGGGTCCACGGTCGGCAGCGCCGCGCCGGCCGCATCGGCCGAGGTCACTTGCACATGCTGCTCGCCATTCGATTCGATTGCGATGTGCCCGGCCTCGCGGTCAGCGCCGACGATCGTGAGCACGAATGGACTGAAGGTCTCGTCTGCGGTCGCGGCCGCATCCCCCGCCGGCGGATTGGCGGCCAGCGGCGTCTGGACATCGGCCATCAGCACAAATGTCCCGCGCAGGCGCTGGTCGAAACGCAGCGTCCACGGGCGCATGCCGTTCTGCGGTTCGCCCGGGACCTGCTCGACGATCCGCGTGCTGTGGGCGGCAAACGCCATCCGGCCGTCGGGAGCGGTGATCGGCTGCAGCAACTGGAAGCGGAGATCAGCGCCGGCGGCTTCGGAGACGGAGGTCTGCAGTTCGCGGATGCCGCCGCCAGCCACGTCAATGATCGACTCCAGGTGTCCGAACAGCGACTGCCGATCCGCGCGGAAGAACAGCACGGTCGACGCCGCCACGCGCGACGGACGCCGCGTGACGTCAAGCTGCCCGCTGAACACCGTATCCTGGAACGTGTAGCCCAGGCGGATCGACTTGCCGTACGCCGCCAGCTTGGCATTGAGCAGGTTGATGTCGTCCTGCCGCGCGGGATCAAGGCCGGCGACGTCGCGCGGCCGCACTTCGAGATCAGCGTCAACTGCGATTCCGTAGAGCGCTTCGATGACGCCGACCTGCGGCAGCCGGACCTCCGGCAGCGCGAACGAGATCGCCGCCTGTTCGACCGGCCAGCCTTCCGGATCGCGATGTGCGACCAGCGTGAACGACCGCGACTCGTTAATCGCCAGCGGAGGATTAAGTGGAACCTGGACCTGGTTGATGCCCGCTTCGGCTGCCACGACCTGCCATTCGACCGGTGCGCCGGCCATCGACACGCTGCGGACGGTCCACTCGGCCGGGATTCGGAACTGGAGATCGAACAGCGGGGCGAACAGCGTGCGTGCGTCGAGCGTGACCGAGAGATCAAGCCCGTCGGCGTTGACGTCGAGCAGCGTCGTCATCGCGGCATGCACTTCGCGCTCCTTGGGCGCGGTCAGGAAGGACAGCCGGAACGCTTCCTGCCAGACCTCGTATTCGAGCGAGGGTGCGGACGGGTCCATGCCGTTCACTGCGAGCACGGGGCGAATGCCGACGGCGTCGACCATCTGCAACCGGACGCCCGGCGGGAACTGCACGATCGCGCGTCCGACGTGCGACGTGATTTCCTGGATGGTCAGATCGGGCACGCTCCAGGCGCTGTCGGCGGGGGCCGCGACGATGCCGCGGAAGGTGATCTCGCGCGCCCCGTCCCACGCCTGCCGGTAGTGCAGCGTGATCTGGGTCCGGTCCGGTGCGTCGGCCGCATCTCCCAGTTCCCACGACTCCAGCCCGCTCGAATCGACGGCCGTCAGTTCGAGCGATTTCGGCACGGTGCAGACCAGCGTGTCGATCGCGCGGCCGTAGACCTGCAACCCGGTGCGTGCCGTCCACGTAATTTCCCCCGGCGCGACGTACACTCCGAACACCGACTGGGCGAACGTCAGCGCGTCGCCTGTCGCCGCCGCCGTGCGGTCGCTGATCCGCAGGCGGATCGCCTTCTGACCGCCCACGGCCAGCGCGTAGTTCGCTTCCGCATCGACGGCCGCCGGACGTTCCGGCTGCGCTGCGTTGACTGTCAGGTGTTTGCCGGCCGGCAACGTCAGGGTCAGCACGCCGGTCGGAGCGCCGAACAGTTCGAACGCCGCCGCGCGATCGCCGCCGACAGCCGTCAGGGGGGTTGAGAGTTCGAGGGTGAGCGCATGCGCGCCCGGTTCGGAAAGGAACAGCACCAGCGCTGTCGGCTGTTCCGGATCGCGGGCGAGCCGGGCCGGCTGACCGTCGAGCGTCGCGCTTTCGACGCCGGTTCCTCCGGCCGGAAGCACCACGCGCGACCAGCCCGACTGGAAACTGGTGAGGGCGGCGGTGACGGTGACGAGCAACTGGTCGTCGGAAATGCGGGCCGAGTAGTCCGCCTGCGACAGCACGGCGCCGTCCGGCAGGTGCGGTTGACCGTCCGCTCCGGCCTGTGCGGCGCGATTCAGCTCGTCGTACTCGGCGCGACTGAGCATGACGCCGCCATGATCGCGGTCGATCACGGCGTCGAGATCGTCGACGGGGACATAGATGTGCCGCGGCGGTGCATCGTCCGGACGGGCAGCGTCCTGTGCGATCGCCAGCGCGGCGCCCGTCAGTGCAATGCACGTCGCTGTCAGGAATGACCGTGAGAGCATGTTGTTGTCCCTCTCCCCCGCAAATCTCAGCTGTCAGCAGGAACTCGCGCCGTTGCTTCGGCCGGTCACGCGGCCCTATGGACCGAGATCAACTCTCACGTTTCTCGTCGGGTGGCGGGGGATCTTGCGGAATCTCGGGCGGTGATTCTGCGGGCGCCGGCTCGGTGAACGTCGTCACCTCCATCGGCGCGGGCGGGGACGGGGGCGGGGGCGTTGGAATGGCGACGGTCGCCGGGAGCACCGGGGCGGCGGCCCTGGCAGTCACAAACAGGCCGGCGACCAGCCACCACCCCAGCAGGAACGCGAGTCCAAACCGTGCGGCCGAGACCGAATGCGCCACGCGATCCACGTCCCACAACGCGACCAGCGCGAGTACGAACGTCGCCGCCAGCAGCCACCAGAGCTTGTTTTCCCAGGAGGTCCGGCCGAGGATCCACGCCACGACGGCGACCGCAATGCTGACGATGATCGTCATGTACAGGCGGTTCCACCACACAACGCGAATCCGGTGGCTGCCGCCGATCTTGGCGTACGAGTAACCGGTCAATCCGGGCTTCGCGATCTCCATCGTGGAACCGGAGTCGCCGATCCAGGCATTGAGGTCTTCGCTGTTCACGACGCTGGCCGTATTCGTCAGCGCCGAGAACAACCGCGGCTGCCGCTCGATGACAAATCCCTCCGGTTCGCCGACGAGGGCGTAATCGCGCGGCACCCAGACCGCCACGCGCAGTTCCTGGACGGCGGCCGGCGCATCGAACCCTCCCAGCACGGGCAGCGGCAGTTCCAGCGTGCCTCGCAGGAAGTCGCTGCCGCCCAGGTGCGGCGTCACTTTCCAGGTGAAGTCGAAGCTGATGGAAAACTCTTCGTCGGCCGACGTCGTCCGCGAGACCGGCACGTAATGCGCCTGCAAGCGCACTTTGTCGTCGGCCGGCGCCGCCTCTTCGAGTTTGACCGTCCGCCCGCTGACCGTCACGCCGATCAAGTCGAGTTGCGTGGGCAGGTCGACCAGGAGTCGCTGACGTTCGGTCGTCTTCACCTGCATCCGCACGCGGTAAACGGCCGTGCCGTCTTTTTCGTTGGCGATTTCGACGAGCTCCCGGCGGACGATCGTCGACACGACTTCGTGAATCTTGTGTCGGGTGCGGGTCAGCGCCAGGCTGAGTGCGGCGTCGCCCGGCTGGTCAAAGTACCGATAGGCCACTGTCCCTTCGCCCGGCAGCAGCGTGAGTTCGCGGACATCGATGGTCTCGATGTCGCCGCCGGACGCGGTGGCGCCGACGGCCAGCGACGCTTCGTGCTGGACCGAGACTTCGCCGCGAATCCGCGACAGCGGCACTGCGGCGCGGCCGTTGGATTCCGGGGCCGGCAGCGGGCGGACGAGCTGCACGGCAATCTGATCTGCGGGAGCGGCCGCTGCCGCATCGGCGGCATCTTCGGCCGCCGGCGCCTCGGCCGCCGCGGGCGATTGAATGTCGTACGTGAGCGAGAGCCGCAGCGTGCCGACCACTTCGCGCTGCATGACGATCGTCCATGTCACCCAGCCGTCCTGTGGATCGCCGGGCGTCTTCTGCTTGATTGCCGGAGACGCGGGATCGGTCTGCACGGCCTCGATCTGCAACGAGCCGGACACAGCCTCCGGCACCTGGAACTGAAACGTGTCGATGCCGGCAAACTGGACCTGGTAATCGACGTACGTGCGGATTTCGGCCGATTGCGGCAGCACGTTGATGGACGTGGCGACGTCGACGCCGAGTCGCGGGGCCTTGCGCTTGATGGTGACCGGAATGGAGATTGGCCGTCGGGTGAAACTCCAGGCGGCCGTCAGCAGGGCGTCGCCCGAACGCTCTCCCGGCGGAGCGGGAAGCGGCTGGGCGGCGGTGATCTGTTCATCGTTGGTGACGACTTCGATGGAGTCCCGGGCGAACATGCGGATCGTCCCGTCTTCGCGCGTGACCTGTTGCGGCTCGAGGACCGGGAGCGACAAAGAGGCCTGTCCGGCGCTGGAATCAAACGGCAGATGCCCGGCGACCGAGACGTTGATCTGCCCGAGGGTTCGTTCGGCCAGGTGGATCGTCAGCAGGCGGGTCGCCGCATCAAGGCTGAACTCCTTCATGGCCGGGCATTGGACATCGTCGATCACGAGGCCTTCGGGAACCGTCAGCAGGAGCTGAAACACTCCTGCGCGCTCGACGGCGTACGTCAGGAAGGCGTCCAGACGGACTTCGTCCTCGCGCAGGGTGATCTGGGTGGTGTGGTTGAGCAGGACCCGCGGCTCGACCGGTTTCGCGGTGGCCGCGAGCGTGAAGCGCGGAGAATAGAACTTGAACGCCACGCCCCCCTCGGCGCGAATCCGCTCGTCGACCTGTGCGGTCTCGATCCGCACCAGCCCCTGCTGCTGCGACAGCGCCAGGTCGAGGTCCGGTGCATTGCGAACCACGATCTGCCCGGCTTCGCGGACGGCGTCGAGGGCGTGAATGCCGTGCGTCGCGCCGTCTTCGCTGCGTCCCGCCAGAGAGAACTCTCCCTCGGGCAGCTTGTGCTCGGCGTGCACTTCGATGACGACCTGCTTATCCGCCGGGTTGAGCAGGTCGATGGTGATGATCTGCCGGCCGTCGGCTTCCTCGGTCCGCCAGGCCTTCAGCCGCGCCGGCGATGTGACATCAAGGATCCGCTGTTCGACCGGAGCTTCGAGCCGCAATTGCGACACGGTTCCGCGCAGGACGTCGAACGTCAGCCACGCGTCGGTGCGAACGAGGCCGTCTTCGATCGACACCTGCGCGATGTTCGTCACGCTGGCCAGCAGCTCCATGTCGGGAGTCTGGCTGACGCGCGGGCGCCACCGCGCCGTGAGGCGTCCGGTCGCGCCGACGCTGGCACGGATTCTCGTTTGACCCTCGGCCGCTTCGCCCGGCTCGATCGCCACCTTCGGGGTGACTTCGATCGACTGGTCCGCTTCCGGCACGCTGACTTCGAACGAGGTAATGCCGACGGGCGGCACATCAAGGGAGAACTCCCGGCCGTCCGGCGAGGTCTGCACGCGTGCGACCAGTTCGAGCGTGATCTCGTGCTCACCGGCCTCGCCGAGCAGCAATGTGTATGCACCGTCTCCCGTCCCCCGCAACAGGACCTTGCCTTCCGGTCCCGTCAACTTGCCGACCGCGGCTTCGCCGAACCGGACCGGCAATTCGACCCACGGCTTTCCGAGGACGTTGACCTTGAGGCGGGCGGTGATGCGCGCCAGGTCCTGCTCGACGACCGCCGAGTAGGCCGACTCGGTAATGACGGCCGTGACAGCGGCGCCCTCCGGCCCGCCTTGCTCAAGCTGCTGCCGCATCTTGAGCCATTCGGAGTAAGGGACGAACACACCCGCGCCGAGCTGTTCGAAGACTCCCTTGAGGTCTCGGTACGGCACGTAGATCGTGCGTTCCGGGGGGACATCGGGGGCGGTGTCGCCGGTCCCCTCCTGGGACGAACCCGGCGCGGCCAGGAGCAGCACGGCGGTCAGACAGACAAACCAACGCCGCTGCGAGCGCAACAGATTGTGCATACACCCTGTTCCGTGAAGACTCTGAACCGGAGGTGACTTCGGGTCGTGAGCCGTGATTGAGCGGCGAAACGGCCGAATTCCTGCAGCCGGACGCAGCCAGGTGTTGACGCAATTCGAGGCCCAGTCGTCTACTACGACTTTTTGAATCGCGTCGACGGGAGAAGATACGTAACTTTCGGGGGACGTGGTACTCCTACGGATTGGACGCGGGCCGATGCGGCCGCATTGCAGGGATTTTCGACATTTGAGTCGATTTTTTCGCCGCACCCACCGACTGGTTCGGCCTTCCCAACCCCCGTAACATGACGTGAAGTCGCAGTGTCACTGACCCTGACGAATTGTCCGCTGTTCCCCGAGGAGTCTCGCCATGCATTGGCGTCGTCTGATCCCCGCTTCGCTTGTAGTGCTCACCGTGGCGCTGGTGACAGTCGAGCAATCGCTGGCGGCCGAACCGTCGATCGATTCCATGACGGCCCGCGCCGTGGAATTCCTCCGCACCACGCAGGCCGACGACGGCAGCTGGACGTCTCCGGAGCAGCCGGGCATCTCGGCGCTCGTGGTCGCATCGCTGCTCAAGTCCGGGGTTCCAATCGACGATCCGACCGTCGCCAGGGGATTGAAGCATCTCGAATCGTTCATCCAGGCCGACGGCGGCATTTACTTCACCCAGTCCGGCCACAAGAACTACGAGACCTCGATCGCGCTGGTGACATTCGACGCCGCGAACAAGGACGGGCGGTATGACGATGTGATCCGCAAGGCGGCGGACTACATCCGGGGGATCCAGTGGGACGAGAGCGAAGGGATCGACAAGACCGACATCAAGTTCGGCGGCGCCGGATATGGGCGCAGCGGAGACCGGCCGGACCTGTCGAACACGTCGTTCCTGGTGGACGCGCTGATTGCGGCGGGGGTCTCGAAGGATGATCCGGCGGTGCAGAACGCCCTGGTCTTCGTGTCACGGTGCCAGAACCTGGAGAGCCAGAACAACACGACCGAATTTGCCGCGAAGATCAACGACGGCGGCTTCTATTACACGCCGGCAGCGGGCGGGACTTCGCAGGCCGGCGCGAACCCGGACGGCGGCCTCCGCTCGTACGCGAGCATGACGTATGCCGGCCTCAAGAGCATGATCCATGCGGGGCTGACCCCGGACGATCCGCGCGTCGCCGCGGCGACCAAGTGGATCCAGAAGTTCTATTCGCTGGACGAGAATCCGGGGATGGGGCAGGTCGGCCTCTACTACTACTATCACACGTTCGCGAAGGCGCTGGATGTGGCGGGACAGGACGAGTTCGTGGATGCCGCCGGGGTGCAGCACGACTGGCGGCACGAACTTGTTGAGCACCTGGCGTCGCGCCAGCAGGAGAACGGCAGCTGGGTGAACACGGCGGACCGGTGGTATGAAGGCAATCCGAGCCTGGTCACGGCGTATTCGTTGCTGGCGCTGGAATACTGTCACCGATAAAGCCACTTCCCCGGCCGCGCCTTCCAAAGTACAGCGGCTCATCGCTTCGGGCCACGGGGATTAAGCGGCTTTGCACATTAATTCAGGGTACAGGCAATGCCCCCTCGAACGGACTGACCTTCAATCATTGTCAGCCGGCGGAATCACAAGCGAAACAGCGATCCGCAGCGCCAGATTCACT
>JAEUIG010000826.1 GCA_016795125.1 Planctomycetaceae bacterium
CTCGGCCGCTGCGCCGACGGACATCGTTCGGGCCGGGGGAACAACGTCGCCGGACAACCTTATCGCCGCTGCCGGCAGCACCGACTTGGCGATTGCGGCGATCACCGGGCCTCGCGAGACCAAGCTGCTGATCCCCGAGCAGACCTTCCGCAGGGAAGGGGACGCGCTGCGGGTGTCGTACGACGACCTGGACCTGCTCAAGGTCCTCAACATGGAACCGGTCGTCAAATCGGCTCCCGAGTTGTTCCCCCAGTGGCTCAAGGACCTCGATGGGCAGCGGATTCGCCTCCGCGGTTACATGCGGCCTGGCGAACTCTCGGAGAACATTCCCTTTTTCGTGCTGGCGCGGGATACCAAGGCCTGCTGCTTCGGTCCGAACACCAAGGCGTACGACATCATCCCGGTCATCATGCGGGAAGGCGTGACGACCGAGTACATCCACCTGCAGCCGTTTGACATCGTCGGCGTGTTTCACATCGGCGTGGAAATGGACTTCGCCGATCCGGAGAAAGTCGAATTCCTGTATCTGATCGACGATGCGGTGCTGATCCACAAGTAGCGCCTCGCACAGTTCCTCCTGTTCGATGGCCGGCCGCGAAGGGAGCCGCGGCATTCCGATCGTCCTGGCAAGCCCCAAGTGGAAGTGGTGATTTCATGCGTGTTGCGTCCGTCGTTGCTGCAGTTCTGTTCGCTGTCGCCGCCCCCGCCAGCGCGGCTCTCGTCTGCTGTCCGTTCTGCGAAGCTCCGTCGCTGACGCTCGCTGAGCAACTCGGCCAGTCGGACGTCAGCGTGCTCGTGCAGTGGGTCGAAGCGCAGTCCCCGGACAAGGACAAGGGCTTCGCGGGTTCCACGACGTACGAGGTGGTCGAAGTCGTCCGGGACGTCGCCCAGGCCTACCCGGCCGGTACGAAGGTCGTGCTCGATCGCGAACGGGCCGGGCAGCCGGGAGACCTGTTCATCCTGCTCGGCACGAAGGGAGCGAATGTCGAGTGGGCCAGCCCGCTGTCCGTCAGCGAGACCAGCTACCAGTACATCAAGCAGGCCCCGTCGAAGGAGACGCCGGTTGCGGAACGCCTCAAGTACTATACGCGGTTCCTCGAGTATCAAGATCCGATGGTGTCGGCCGATGCGTACAGTGAGTTTGCCAACGCGCCGTACAAGGACATCGCTCCGATCAAGGATGACTTTCCGCGCGACGACCTGCGCAGGTGGCTGACGGATGCCAACACCCCGAAGACCCGCCTGGGACTGTACGGCCTGATGCTCGGCCTGTGCGGGACGCCCGAAGACGCACAGCTGCTGCGCGGACTGATTGAGGAGCCGACGCAGGAATACCGGCTGGGGATCGACGGCATCATGGCGGGTTACCTCCTGCTGACCGGCGAGGAAGGCCTCGCACTGATCGAAGAGACCAAGCTGCGGAACAGCGATGCGGTGTTCAGCGAAACGTACGCCGGGATGTCGTCGCTGCGGTTCCTGTGGACGTACGCACCGGAGCGGATTCCGGCCGAACGCCTGCGCCAATCGATGCGGATTCTGCTCGATCGTCCCGACCTGGCGGACCTGGTCATCACGGACCTCGCCCGCTGGGAGGACTGGTCGATCGTCGATCGCCTGTTTCAGATGTACGGACAGGAGGAGTACGGCATTCCGTCCATCAAGCGGAACATCGTCCGGTATTTCCTCGTCGCCGAACGGGCGAAAGGCCCGTCGGAGAGCGATCCGCAGCCGCAATCGGCCGTGCGCGCGCACGAGTACCTCGCGAAGATCAAGGAAACCGATCCGAAGACCTACGAGGCCGCGAAGCGGTTCTTCATCCTGAACTGACCAGTCGCTGTGGCCTTCGCTTGGGGGTGCCACTGGCTCCGCCAGTGCATTCCACGTGGACTCCATTCTGAACGTCACTGGCGGAGCCAGTGGCACCCGGCGGTTTCGTGGCTTGGCGTCAAATTTCTGAGACATCGGCTGATGGAGCAAGCCATGCGACGGATTTTGCTGCTGTTGACGTTCGTATTTGCGCTGGCCGGATTCGGGCGCGAACTGGCCGGCTGCCCGTTGTGCAATCCGGCCGGACTGACGCTCACCGAACAGCTCGCCCAGGCTGACGTCAGCGTGCTCGTGCAATGGGTCGAATCGCAGTCCCCGAACACGGAACAGGGCTTCGCGGGCGCGACCACCTATGAGGTGGTCGAAGCGATCAACGATGGTGCACGGCTCTACAAGCCGGGCGCGCGAATCGTCATTTCCCGCGAACGGGTCGGAAAGCCCGGCGACCTGTTCGTATTGCTGGGGGCCGGTGAGACCGATGTCGTCTGGGACACTCCGCTGGCCGTCACCGAAACCAGCTACCAGTACATCAAGCAGGCTCCGTCCAAGGAGTCCCCGGCCGGCGAACGGCTGAAGTACTACGTCCGGTTCCTCGAGTATCCGGACCAGATGGTCTCGGATGACGCCTACAGCGAATTCGCGAGCGCCCCCTACAAAGACATCGTTCCGATCCGGGACAGTCTGTCACGCGATGATCTGCGGAAGTGGGTGTCCGACCCCGATACGTCCAAGATGCGTCTTGGTCTCTACGGCCTGCTGCTGGGACTGTGCGGCAACGCCGACGACGCCCAGCTGCTTCGCGAGATCATCGAACAGCCGGCCGCGAACCTGCGGCTAGGCATCGACGGCATCATGGGAGGGTACGTCCTGCTGACCGGCACGGACGGGTTGGAGGTCATCGACGAGAAGCTACGCGATCCGGATCAGCTACTCAGCGAAGCCTACTCGGCGATGCAGGTGCTGCGTTTCCTGTGGACGTACGCCCCCGAGCGGGTGCCGGCCGAACGGCTGCGGGCATCGATGCGGACGCTCCTGGAGCGTTCGGACCTGGCGGACCTGGCGATCACCGATCTCACGCGATGGGAGGACTGGTCGGTGATTGACCGGCTGATCGCCATGTACGACCAGCCGGAGTTCGCTTCAGCGCATGTCCGGAAAAGCATCATCCGCTTCTGCCTCGTGGCCGAACGTGTGAAGCCGGGGACGCCGGGCGGCCAGCCGCCGGAAACGGCGACAACCGCCAAGGCGTTTCTCGCGCATGTGGCGGAGACTGATCCGAAATCGCTCGAGCACGCGAAGCGGCTGTTCTTTGTGAATTAGCGCTCTGCCACGGCTTGGAAGTTGGGTTGGGTGCCACTGGCTCTGCCAGTGCATTCCACGCTCGATACTGAACCTGGATCGCACTGTCAGGGCCAGTGGCACCCCGATTCAGGGGGTGACAAAGCACTGGCGATTCTTCCGATCGATGTCGGGCCGGCGTGCGCGCGCCGCTGCTTTCTCGAATCGTAATTCTTCTTGCCGCAGCGGCTCGGCGGGAGCCTCGCCCGGCTTTGCACAATAATTCAGGGGACAGGCAAAGCCCATTCGACTGGTCTGTCCGTCAATTGTTGTCAGCCGGCAGAATCGCGAGCGAAACAGCGCTCCCTAGCGCCAGATTCACC
>JAEUIG010000827.1 GCA_016795125.1 Planctomycetaceae bacterium
GGTGAATCTGGCGCTAGGGAGCGCTGTTTCGCTCGCGATTCTGCCGGCTGACAACAATTGACGGACAGACCAGTCGAATGGGCTTTGCCTGTCCCCTGAATTATTGTGCAAAGCCGGGCGAGGCTCCCGCCGAGCCGCTGCCTCAGAAAGACGGACATCGCTCACAGGCGTGCAGACTCCTTGTCCAGCTCGATTCACAGCACGACAACCGCCTGTACAATCAGCCTGCCGGACACTCTTCGCAGTTCCAATGCACAGCGAACACCGGCTTGGACACCTTCAGACACGCCCGACGGAAACTCACTCCATGGCCGACGTCACCATCACGCTGCGTCCCAACGGTCCCCTGCTTGTTACCGGACCGGTCAAACTGATCGACACCGAAGGCAAGGAGTACAATCTCGCGGGCAAGGAGAAGTTCTCGCTGTGCCGCTGCGGTCAGACCAAGAACCGACCCTTCTGCGACGGGACGCACAAGGAATGCGGCTGGGCCGCCGTCGATGTCGCTCCCCAGGCGCCTTGAGAACTGCCTGAGCGTCGAAGTTGCCGTGAGGCAGTTTCAGAATTTCGTGGATCAGGCAGCCTGCCTGATCGAACTGCCTGTATGGGAAGCGCTCATGCTGGCAGCATGAGCCACGAAATCGGTTTTGAAACTGCTTCGCATGGCCGACGACGACTGGGACGAGGACCGCCCGCTGGAGGACTGGGAATACCCGGACGGCGAGGACGAGGAGGACCTCGACTCGACGCCGACGAAGTCCTGCCCCAAGTGCGGCTGCGACGTTTACGACGATGCCGAGCAATGCCCGCTCTGCGGCGAGTACCTGACGCGCGAGCGGCCCGGTTCAACGTCCTTCCCGGTCTGGGTGCGCGTCACTGCCCTGATGATCGTTGCGGCTCTCATCGCGGCGCTCTGGAAAGGCCTGCTCTGAGGGTCGCCCGGGAAATCACGTCCGGAATCCGGATGTCGAACTCCGAATCGGGCGACGCATGGATGGTTGATCGTTAATCGAAAACCGCACGGGCAGGTCCGCTCGATAAACCATCAACGATCGACCATCAATCCTCGTGATTTCGGCCCGCTTACCGGCCGGACTGAGAAATCGGCGGCATCCATTCCATTTCGGCCGCGGCCGGCACGATCGCCGCCGCCGGCACCACGGATGATCGCGCCTGCCGGCTGTTGTTCAGCAGCAGCTCCAGCGACGGATCGCCGGGCCAACGGTCAACGGCCTGTGCAAAAATCTGTTCCGCCAGAGCGGGATTGTCGCTGCGCAGCGCACACACGCCGCGCAGGACAGTCACCTCGCGCGAGTCGCAGCCTTCCGCGGCCAGCTGATCGAACAGCCATTTTGCGCGATCGAGATCACCTGTGCGCAGACACGCATCGCCAAACTCGATGCGGTCAGCGGCCGTCAGCACGGAGAGGTCGGTTTCCTGGCAGCGTTGAAAATCGGCCGCTGCCAGTGCGAATTTCTCCAGCCGATAGGCACACTTCGCATGCTGCCGACGCCACGCCGCGTTCTGCGGGTCGTGCTGCAGGACCAAGCGGTAGTGTTCGGCCGCACGCTGCCAGTCGCCGGCCGTCTCATACAGCCGCGCCAGCGCGATCGGCAGTGACTGGTCGCCCGGGTTCTGGATTTGAGCCGCGCTCAGCACGGCGGCCGCCGTCGTCAGGTCCCCCGCTTGCAGGTAGACCCCCGCGAGGTCGCGGGCGTAATCCGTCTGCCGCGGCGCCAGCTGCACGGCACGCTGCATCGCGGCGAGACCGTCCTCCCGCTGGCCGGCGTTCAGGAGCAGCTTGCCGGCTGTGCTCTGAACCAGCGGATCCTTCGGATTGCCTGCCACCAGCTGCCGCAGCGTGGCGATATGTTCCGCCTCGTTGCCGAGGTCCGACTGCAGCATGGCCTCCAGTTCGTAAGCGGACGTCAGCTTCGGATCGGAGTCGCGGGCGCGTTGCGTCGCATCGAGCGCTGCTTGCAGGTGCCCGGACTGATAATCCTGCATCGCCTCGTCGAGCTGCGCGCTCCCTTTGATCGTCCGCGCCTGACTCTCGTCCGGGCGATGGATTGGAATCGCGTTCAGCAGCGTCTGGCAACCGGAGACCGCCGGCGCAAGGCACAGGATCGCGCCCAGCAGGCGCCGGCCAGCGGCGTTGCGAACCCGGTGTGGTGACATGGCTCGGGAGGGGCCGTTTGAGTCAGGCTACTGCAGCCAGTAGGTGCAGCGTGACCATGCGGGGAGCTGTGCGGCGCAGTGGCGCAACAGTCCCCATCACGATGTATCGGCCGGATTGCCGAGCGGCAGGCATCAAATCCTGCGTAACCGGCAGAAGCGTCAGCAAGTTCGAGCGAGCCCCCCGTATCCGGCGGATGGCCTCAAGCTCGAAAAACAAAAGAAGCGCGGCAAGGTCCCCTCAAAGCTCCTAGCTTTCCTTGCCGCGCTTGCGCATTGCGTGCGTGGAGTCAAACCACAGCCGGTTCGACACGCAAACATAGGTCGCCTGTTAAGAGAGTCAAATTGCGCAAACCCGCCATCTCTGCGGAAGATCGGAGGCTTGACGCAAGCCAAACGGCCGCCGAGAGATCGGCTCGCCAGGCGGCGCGAGCCGCACCACCCTCGATCGATGCTCGACACGTACGACTCACCCGCGCTGCAGTGCGGAGCGGACGACGATCTCGACGCGGCGGGCGATCTCGCGCATCGTCTCCCGCGTGTGATGACGGTTCGCGACGAAACGGATCTGCCGCGGCGGGCGGCCGCCGGCAAGGATGCCGACCGACTTCAGCCGCTCCAGGAAATCGCCCGTCGACAGGCCGGTCTCCGAATGATCGACGTTCACCATGTTGGTCTCGACGCTGCCGAGATCCACGTTCAAACCGGGGATTTCAGCCAGTGCCCGTGCCAGCAGACGCGCGTGCTCATGATCTTCGGCCAGCCGGTCGACCATCTGCTCCAGCGCGACGATGCCGGCGGCCGCAATCACCCCCGCCTGACGCATCCCGCCCCCCAGGCGCTTGCGGACCCATTGCGCCTGTTCGATGAAGTCGCGACGGCCGCACAGCACTGATCCGAGGGGACAGCTCAGTCCCTTCGACAGGCAGAACATGATCGAATCCACGTCCCGCGTGTAATCCGTCACGGGAACATCGGCGGCGATGGCCGCATTGAAAATGCGCGCGCCGTCGAGATGAATCGCCAGCCCGTTCTCGCGCGCCGCGGCGCACAGTTCCTGATGCAGCTTGAGCGGCACAACGCGCCCGCCGCTGCGGTTGTGAGTGTTCTCCAGGCAGAACAGCCGCGGCGTCGGATGGTGGATGTTCCGCTTGCGGACGGCCGCGCGGAGATCGTCCGGCTGCATCATCCCGCGCTCGCTGGGCACGCTCATCGGCATCAGTCCGGCGACGCTCGCCAGCCCGCCGCTCTCGTAGAAGTAGATGTGCGACTCCGGGTCCAGCAGGACTTCGTCGCCGGGGCGGGCGTGCGACATCAGCGCGCACAGGTTGGCCATGTTGCCGCTGATGACAAGCATGGCCGCTTCCATGCCCAGCCGTTCCGCCGCCATCGCCTCCAGCTTCTGGACGGTCGGGTCCTCATCGTACGTGTCGTCTCCCAGCGGCGCGGTGGCCATCGCCTGCAGCATGGCGTCCGTCGGGAGAGTCTGCGTATCGCTGCGAATGTTGATGACGTCCACGATGGTGGGCCTCGTATGCTGAATCCGGGAATCGGGAGCGGGGGCCGCGGGGTTCGCCGTCGGAGCGGCCGGTCACTTCACCGTCGGCATCACCGCTGCGGTCTCCTCCCGCCACGCGGCCAGACGCTCGCGCAGCGCCTCGACAAGCTCCGGTCGCATCGCGGCCAGGTTTTCGCGCTCGCCGATGTCGCTCGCAATGTTGTACAGCTCGACCGTGTCCTCTTCCCAGAACTCGATCAGCTTCCAGTCGCCGTCGCGGATCGCTCCGCCCGGCGTCCATTTCGAGCCGTGGTAATGCGGGTAGTGCCAGTACAGCGGGCGGGCGGCGCGTGCTTCTCCCGCGAGCAGCGGGCGAATGCTCGCGCCGTCGGCATGCTGCTCCGGCCGCAACGGGGCGCCGGCCAGTTCAAGCAAGGTCGGATAGTAATCCGTGCTGATCATGGGCGCATCACACACACTCCCTGCCGCGGTCAGTCCCGGCGCGGCGACGATCAGCGGCACGCGGATGCCCCCTTCGTACAGCCAGCCCTTGCCGCTGCGCAGCGGCAGGTTGGTCGTCGGTCCCGGCTTGTCGACGGTGCACAGTCCGCCGTTGTCGGAGGTGAAGATGATCACTGTCGATTCGAGCACCCCCTGTTGCTGTAATCGGTCGACCACCTGTCGGACGGCCGAGTCGAGCACGGCCACTTCGCACGCATAGGCGGCGACATTCTGCACGGTCCGCGAGAAGCCGCGGCGTTCCACGATGCTCTGCGGGTCGTCGCCGCCCGCCTGCTCCGTCTTGGCGCGGAAGTGCTCGATCGTCTCGGGATGATCGACGATCGGCCGGTGCGGCTCGTGATAGCTGAGGAACATGAAAAACGGCTGCGCCGGATCGCGCTTGTCGAGAAACTGCAGCGCTGTCTGAGTCAGCCGGTCGCCGACGAGCGGATCGTTCTTGAAATCGCCGAGTGAATCGTTTTCAACAACGACGTCAAAGCCCTGTTCGCGCGGACCGTACCCGGCTTCGCCGAGGTGCCACTTGCCGCTGTAAAACGTGAGGTAGCCCGCCTCGCGCAGCGCCTCGGCGACGGTGAACTCGTCCAGCGCCAATTCCGTCCGGGTGTACGGCGTGTCGAGCCGGACGCCGGCCGGATGCTGTCCCGGGATGTAATCCGTGATGCCGGTCCGCACCGGATACTTCCCCGTCATGATGCTGGAGCGCGTCGGCGAACAGACCGGGCACGCCGTGTACGCCTGCGTGAACCGCATCCCGTGGGCCGCCAACTCGTCGATCGCCGGCGTCTCGTAGAACGTGCTGCCATAACAGCCGAGATCGGTCCAGCCGAGATCATCGGCCAGGATGAACACGATGTTCGGCCGCTCGGCCGCCTCGATCTTCGCCGCAGTCGCAATCGCGATGAACGTCGCCGGCAGGATCAACTGCCAGAATCCGGCGCGGATGAAACCTGCATGCATGCGACAACTCCCGGCCCGGCGAGGTACGAAAGGCTACTCGCCTCTTTACTAGCCGCGACCGTAAGGGAGCGCTCGCAGTGCGGTGCACTCACTCACGGTCGCGGCTCGTCAAGCGACTGCAGCACGTGACGTCAGACGAACGTCAAGAATGCAGACGAAGGCCGGTCGATGCAAGCCCGGAAGAGCGTCGGGGTTTAACCCCGCCGCGCGGCAGCCGGTCAATTGTCCTGGTTCTGCTGCAAGTTCGCCGTGGCGATGCCGAACAGCGCCCCTTCCAGCAGGTGCCGCTCAAAGAACGCGGCGATCGCTTCGGCATGCGTGTACTGCAGCACGATCATGTCGCCCGGCTGGATGATGATGTCCTCCTGCGGCCGGCGCAGCGCCTTGTACAGGTCCGCTTCGATCGGAAACCGCCGTCCGTCCGGCAGCGTGCGGAGCACGACGACATGGCTCGGGCTGATCGTCACGTCGCTGTTCAGTGCGGAGACGCCGCCGATGGCCCGCGGTGCGCCGCTCGTCGCACGCCCCTGTGCCATCGAGATCGCCTGCGTCAGCGTGACGTCGTAGTCGCGCGGCAGCGTGAACTGTCCTCCACCCAGCAGACCGCCGGTGTAGAACACTTCCGTCTCCCGCGATTCGATGAAGACGATGTCGCCGTCGTACAGCGTGATGTCATCCTCGGTGATGTGCGGTGCATCGCCGTCACCCAGGCG
>JAEUIG010000835.1 GCA_016795125.1 Planctomycetaceae bacterium
TTGATGTGTGGCACGCCCTGAGCGGAGCGAAGGGCGTGGCGCACGGTGATCGATGTACGAATCCAGGAGCAAGGCACTCAAAAAATCCCCAAATGGTCGCGCGCCTCGTCCGTCATCCGGTCGGGCGTCCAGGGCGGCGTCATCACGAGCTGAATCTGCGCCTCGCTGACCCCTTCCAGTTGCTCAAGGGCCGCCTTCGCCTGGTGGATGATCTGCGGACCGGCCGGGCAGGCCGGGCTGGTCAGAGTCATCTGCACCTTCACCTTCTCCTCGTCCTGCGCGACGTCGTACACCAGCCCCAGGTCCACGATGTTGATCATCAACTCGGGGTCGATCACGTTCTTCAAGGCGTCGAGGAGTTCACGTTCGTCAGGCATGTTCTGGCTTGATTATCAGGTGAATCGCGCGGCCCGCCCGCGCGCTGAAAGATATGCACCCGCTCCCCCGAAATCCAGTGGCAGCCACAGGCGCCTGTCCATCGCACACTCAAATTGTGTAGTGCCGTTTGTGCATGGCGTTTCTGCTATTCCGCATGCTGCGACGGCAAGTCATTTCGGGCAGTTGCCCCCGGCCCGCCGCGCAAGCTCCTCCCGCAGGCATGCCTCGCACAAACACGCCGTCCCGACGTCACCGGGGACCGGCATCAACCGTGGCAGTTCGCGGCACCAGCAGTGATCCTCCCCGGCGCGGTATCCGCACCGCAGCTCCGCGCCACACGCTCCGCACGTCGTATTGGCAACCGCAATCGGCAGCACCGGCTCCGGCATCCAACCTGTCCCCCGTCGATTCGGACCATTCCCACGCCAGCAGTCTCTATGATATCACGCATCCGCCGATTCCCGCATGCAGACTCCCTTTTCCACTCCCCGCGCCGCCTACGTCCACGTGCCGTTCTGCGCGCATCGCTGCGGGTACTGCGACTTCACCGTCATCGCCGGCCGCGATGATCTCGCCGGCGACTACCTGCACGCCCTGGAACTGGAACTGGCCGCCCTCGGCCACCCGCGCGAGGTCGACACCCTGTTCGTCGGCGGCGGCACCCCGACCCAGCTCGCTTTGCCCGAACTCGAACGGCTCCTCGCCCTCCTGCAGCGTTGGCTCCCGCTCTCCGCCGCCGGCGAGTTCTCCATCGAAGCCAACCCCGCCCGCTTCGAACGGGCTACCGCCGACACGCTGCGAACGCACGGCGTCAATCGCGTCAGCCTCGGCGTCCAGTCGTTCTCCGCCCCCCTGCTGCGGACTCTCGAGCGCGATCACGACGCGGAAACAGTCGCCCGGGCTGTCGACGCGCTCCGCGGCCGCATCGATAACTTCGGCTTCGATCTGATCTACGGCGTGCCGGAACAGTCCCTCGACGGCTGGCAGGCGTCGCTGCAGCAGGCAGTCAACCTGCAGCCGGCGCACATCTCGACCTACGGCCTGACCTACGAAAAAGGGACCGCCTTCTGGACGCGCCGCCAGCAACAGACGCTGACGCCGGTCGACGACGCGTCCGAAGCCGCGATGTACTCGACCGCCATGGACTGGCTGCCGGCACACGGTTTCGACCAGTACGAGCTCTCCAACTTCGCCCGCCCCGGCCGAGAATCCCGGCACAACGCCGTCTACTGGCAGGGGCTTCCCTACTATGGCTTCGGACCCGGTGCGGCGGCCTACGTTGACGGCACGCGGCGAACAAATCACCGCAGCGTGACCACCTGGCTCAAGCGTGTCCTGTCGGGTGAGTCCGGCGTGGGCGCCAGCGAGACCCTCTCCACGGAAGAACGGGCGCGGGAAGCCCTCTGGCTGGGACTGCGAAGGACCTGCGGCGTCGACCGGTCCGTCTTCGCCGAACGCTTTGAAGTCGCGCTCGACTCTCTCGCGGGCGAAAGCCTCCCCGCGCTCATCGCGGCCGGCTGGATTGCCGACGACGGCCGCTCCATCCGTCTCACCCGCCCCGGCCGCCTCCTCGCCGACAAAGTCGCCGCCGAATTCCTCTGAGCGCGCCGCCCATCTCACGCTTGCGGTTTCGCAGCGCCAAGAACCGCGACGTCACACAAAGTGAATCGCCCCTTCGCAGAACTTGCACGCCACCTTCGCGCCGGCATACTTCCGCGCCGCCCGCAGCTCCTTCTTGCAATGCGGGCAGTCCGCAAAAAACGCCGGTGTCTGCACCGACGGCGGCTGCAGCTTGAACGGGAACTGCCCGTTGCAGAACTTGCATGCTACATGCTGCCCGTCGTACCGCGAATGGATTCGCAGTTCCTTCTGGCACTTCGGACACGTCACGAAGTACCCGGCAATCGGTGTGTCGATCACGGCTTCAACCTCCGGAAGCGGAATAAACTCCGGCGCGAGAATCTCGCGCGGCGACAGATCCGGATTCAACAGGGCTCGGCACGAAACACAGCGCACGAGATTGGCAGGCATCTCGTCTCCGCATTCCGGGCACGGTCCACCCGGCCAGGCTGGCATCCTCTAGGCTCCCTTGTTCACTTTCCTGCGCCCGCTGCCTCGACCATCGACTTTGCCCGCAAGCTCACGAGCCGCTGAAAGCCGCGGATGTACAGCCGGCCGTTGGCCACCGCCGGACTGGCGTGCGAACCCTCACCCAGCGGGCTGCGGCCGTATTCCCGGAACTCCGGACCGGCCGACAGCACCACCACTTCTCCCTCCTCACTCACGCAGTACAGCTTGCCGTCAACGATAATCGGCGATCCGCTGTAATTCCCCCCTCCGATCCGCTCAAACCAGATTGTGCGGCCTGACGCCATCTCCACGCAACACACAATTCCACGATCGCACCAAAGAAACAGATTCTCGCCCAGCACGATCGGCGTCGGAACGTAGTGCAGATGCTCTTTTTCCAGTCGTTCGTACCGGATGTGAGTCGCTGTGACGTCGCCGCTGCCGGTCGGATCGATCGCCCGCATGTACTTTCCCATCCCCCCCGAACCGCAACTGGCGATCACCACCCCGTTCCCGTAGACCATCGAGCTGACCGTCCGCAGCGGCATGGCCGCGGTCGTCCAGATTTCCGTGCCGTCCAGCGGATTCAGCGAGATGACCCCGCCCGGCTCTCCCGCGCAGATCAGCTGCGGCGCCCGCCCGTCCAGCGACAGGATCATCGGCGTCGAGTACGACACCTCCTTCGACGGCCGCCCGTGATGCCAGACCTCGTCCCCGGTCTGGCGGTTCAACGCGACGATCGAACTCGGCCCCGCCTGCTCGTTCATGACGATCAGCAGGTCTTCGTAGATGATCGGCGAAACCCCGATCCCGTGCTGGCTGGTGTAAGGGCCCAGGTCCTTCTGCCACACCAGCTCCCCGTCAAACGTGTGCGCCTGCACCAGGTTCTGGTTGTCGTCCGCCAGCAGGGAATACACGCGCTCGCCGTCCAGAGCGGCCGTCGACGACGCCATGCTGCTCTTGCCGTGCAGCGTTGGCACTTCCAGCAGCGTGGACCGGCTCCAGACCTCCTCGCCGGTGATGGCATTGAACCGATGCAGCGTGCGCGTGCCGTCCTCCAGCGCCGTCGTGAGGAACAGCGCCTCGTCCCAGATCACCGGCGACGAGTGGCCGACTCCGGGCAGTTTGACGACCCACTCGTAATCGCTCTCCGTCCAGCTCGTCGGCAGCCCTTTCAGCTCGCTCACGCCCGTGCCGTTGTCGCCACGAAACCGCGGCCATTGGTCCGCCATCACAGAGTCCGTCGCAGCGCCCACGATGAGCATCACACATGTCAGCGTAAGACACGTGCGCAACATGACGGTGACGTTTCGAGATCGACGCATGCAGTCCCTCCAGCCGGAATCGCCGCAATCTGATGCAGCGCTCTGCATAGAATGAATCACATCCCCCCGGTTCGCAAGCCGGTTGCGACTGCATCCCCAACGGCGAGCCGGGCGGCGTCAGCCCCCGGTTTCAATGATCCATCGACAAACGTGATAGACTGAGAGTATGGCGCGGACGAGCAAGAAACCGACCGACCAGGATCCCTACTTTCCGTGGCAGCCGAAATACGCGCGGTCTCTCAATCGTGAGTCCATCATTATCGGCTGGTTGCTTCTACTGACTGTGCTGTTGACATGGCTCGCTCTGAGGCGCTGACCCCGCGTATAGACGTCCGCGATATGATCTTCAAACGCCCCCACATCCATCCGCGTCTTCCTCCCCCATAGACACCCGCCGCACCCCTCCGCTACCATCAAACCAGACAACCACCGGCCCGCACACTCGCCCCGCGAGTCCCACCCGCGTCGCCGTAAACCTCCGGAGTCCGCCGGCCTCGGCGGGTTCCAGACGAGCGCCCCCCACCCACCCCATGCGCCCGCTCCGGACAATCTCGCTGAGCGTCCTCGGCATCGCCTGCGCCCTCACAGGCGTCGCGCTGGCTGCCGATCCGATCCCCGAGTCGCTCGCCGAAATTCAGCCGTTTCTCGAGAAATACTGCGTCGACTGCCACTGCGCCGACAACTCCGAAGGCGGACTGGACGTCACCGGTTATCCCGATGTCGCCGCACTCCTGCGCGACCGCCGCACCTGGGGACGCGTCTACGACCGGCTCCGCGTCAACGCCATGCCGCCGGACGACTCCGAACAGCCATCGACGGAAGAACGCCAGCGCATCGTCGACTGGCTGTCGCACACGCTGTTCACCATCGACTGTACCGAGCCGGTCGAACCGCCGGGTGTGACGATCCGGCGACTCAATCGCGTCGAGTACAACAACACGATCCGCGACCTCATCGGCGTCGATTTCCGCCCCGCGCAGGACTTCCCCTCCGACGATGTCGGCTACGGCTTCGACAACATCGGCGATGTCCTCACCGTCCCCCCCTTGCTGATCGAGAAGTACCTGTCGGCGGCCGAGCAGATTACCGCCGCCGCCCTGATGACCGAGGACGAATACCGAATTCACAAGACCGTCCGCGCCAGCGAGCTGGAACAGGAAGGCGGCGTGGATGCAGGTCCCCGCGACGCTAAGGGCCTGTACTCGCGAGGATCGGTCTGGGCGCACTTCCGCATCCGCGTCCCCGGCGAATACCGGATCATCGTCAATGCCGCCGCCGACCAGGCGGGCGACGAACCGGCCCGCATGGAACTCAATCTCGGTGACGATTCGTTCGCCACCTTCGACGTCACCGGCGACCGCCGGCCGGTCGCCTACGAACGCACCCTCCAGCTCCCGGAGGGCCGCCGTAAGGT
>JAEUIG010000841.1 GCA_016795125.1 Planctomycetaceae bacterium
CAGCGTCGCGCAACATGCCTCCCTCTCCCCCGACTGGCGTTTGCGCTGAGATCAATGCTGCGCTCGGGGGAAAGGGGGAGGTTGATCGAGCGCCATCCTCCAGGGTTCCGCACCATCCGCCTGGTGGCGAACGATGCAGAACCGGGAGCAGTCGGATCGTCCTTCGCCGTCATAGAGACTGCTCGGCGCGGGCCGTCGGAGGGGAGGTCGGCCGCGTGAGGCCGCCGGTAGAGACTTCGTGTCGTCGCAACGGCGCGGCCAAAAAAAAAAAACGCGCCCCGTCATCGGGGGCGCGCTGCATCTCGTTGAAGCGGCGCACTACTGCCGATCGGAGGTGTCGTCGATCAGTTCTTTTCCGCGCGCGGTTGCCTGCTCGACGGCGGCCTCGCCTTTCTCGATCACCTGCTGAGTGTCCTGCCGGGCTTTGTCGGTATTGAAATTGACGGACGCCTGGCGGCCGTCATACCGGAAAGTCACCCAGCCGACGACGACGAGCAGGACGATCAGCACCACAGCGATGAGGAGTTTGCGCATGATTCACTGACTGGTTGAAGGCCCGACGACGTCGCGCGACCGACGCGCCTTGCGGCAGCATCCCAAAGGTCGCGCGACCCATCTCCTGGAGGCAACGAGTGGGGCGCTAGACTTGCGGACGGCGCCCGGCGATCAGGGAGATCACGAACAGCACGAGGAACACGACAAACAGGATTTGTGCGATCCACGCCGCCGTTCCGGCGATGCCGCCGAATCCGAGGACGCCAGCGATCAACGCAATGACGAGGAACAGGATTGCCCAGGACAACATGGATGCCTCCCTTGTGCTTGAACTCAGTGGAAATCTGGTGTGATGGCCGTCGTACGACCCTGGCCGCCGCATGCGGCCTATCCGGCAGTTGTCATAGGCAATTGGCGTGCCATACCCTCCGCGGCCGTGGTGATCGCCTCCTAAGTGGTTTTCAGACCGTGAGCTAAGGATTTGTCTGTCGTGTGGCGGCAGTCCGATGACACAGAGACCTGTCCTCCGCAGGCCGATGATCGCTCACGAGGATTCGCTGCAGGCCACCCCGCACCTGGGCATCTGTAGCACAACCCAATTCTGTTCGGCCCTCGAATGGCTGCTCGCGTGTATCGACTTGCGCATATCGCAGTCTCCGCGCCGCAGGCAGCGCGACCCCAACGGGGTCGCAGACGGTAGCCGGGGGTTGAGCGCAGCTCGCCGAATAGGCGAGCGGAGCGATACCCCCGGTCGGCGTCGCGCAACATCCTCCCTCCCCCCGCTTTTCGGGGGGAGGGCCGGGGAGGGGGGCGGAACGGTGAGCGCGTCGCCCAGGTGAATCGGCTGCGATCGAAAGCCGATCGCGCGCAGCGACGCGTGCTGTGGGCCCCTCACCCCGGCCCTCTCCCCCGATTGGCGCACTCTTTGAGATCAATGCTTCTCTCGGGGGAGAGGGAGAGATGAATCGAGCGCCGTTTTCCACGGGTTCCGCACCGTCCGCCTGGCGGCGAACGGTGCTCCACCCGTGGCTACAACCCTGCGCCCCTCCGGGGCGGCACTGACATGTGTACTTACTACAGCAGGACAGCCGGCTGAACGACCGCACGGATCGTGCCGAACAGAATTGGGGACGGCCGCCGGTCGGCGGCACGAATTCCCGGACCTGCCGATGCAATAATCCCGGTTCTCGCTAAACTTCCCGTCGGCCCGGCGCAGGCCAGGCTGTGCCCGACACCTGCCCCTCGGCTGGCAGAATACGCATCCAGCAACCGTGCGACGGCCGAATCGAACTGCGGAACCTGGTTGGCAACTTCCGGGTCTGGATTGCGGATGAGACCGGGTTGTGTCAGGTACAGCCTGACCGACTGCGACTGCGAACATTCACCGACGGAATCTGTTTCAGTCATGAAGACCGACGAACTTCGCGAGCGTTACCTCGACTACTTCGCAAAGCAGGGCTGCGTCCGCCGCCCCAGCGACGTGCTCGTCCCCCGGGGGGACAAGTCCGTCCTGTTCACTCCCGCCGGGATGAACCAGTTCAAGAACCAGTTCCTGGGGATCGGCCCGCTGGAGTTCACCCGCGCGACGACGTGCCAGAAGTGCATCCGCACCGGCGACATCAGCAACGTGGGGGTGACGGCTTACCACCACACGTTCTTCGAGATGCTCGGGAACTTTTCGTTCGGCGATTACTTCAAGAAGGAAGCCATTCACTGGGCCTGGGAGTTCCTCACCAGCAAGAAGTGGCTGGGCCTCGCCGGCGACCGGCTGACGGTCACCGTCTATCTCGACGACGACGAAGCGTACAACATCTGGCATGACGAAGTCGGCCTGCCGGCGGACCGCATCCGCCGCGACGACGAACACGAGAACTTCTGGCCGGCGGGCAGTCCGACCAACGGGCCCGACGGCGTCTGCGGGCCATGCAGCGAGATTTACTTCCATCCGCCGTCCGGAGGCAAATCGGTCGAAATCTGGAACCTCGTCTTCACGCAGTTCAATCGCGTCGGCGCGCCGCCGAACAACCTGCGTCCCCTGCCGAAGAAGAACATCGACACGGGGATGGGCCTCGAACGCTGCGCGGCGGTGCTCCAGGGGGTCGAAAGCAACTTTGAAATCGATACGCTCCGCCCGCTGTGCAATGCAGCCGGCGACCTCGTCAACGTGAAGTACGACTTCCACGGCGACCACGGCCGCGCCCTGCGTCGCATTGCCGACCACATGCGGGCCGTCACGCTGTGCGTTCACGAAGGGGTCGCCCCGAGCAACGAGAAGCAGGGGTATGTCGTGCGCCTGCTGCTGCGGCGCGCTCTGCTGGAAGGCTACCTGATCGGCAGGCACGAGCCGTTTCTGCATCAGCTGGTGCCGGCCGTCGTCAATGCCTTGCGCGTCCCTTACCCGGACGTCGCCGAATCGGCAGTCTCCGCAGCGCACACGATCAAGGAAGAGGAAACGCAATTCCTCGGAATCATCGAGCGCGGGCTGTCGCGGTTCGACAAGATTGTCGACCGCTGCCGAAAGGGGGGGCAGGGCGGAGTCACCGGCGAGGAAGCCTTTGAACTGCATACGCAGGAAGGGTTCCTCATCGAAATGACCGAGGCGATGGCCGCGCGGCACAACCTGTCGGTCGACACCAAAAGGTTTCAGAAGCTGCTCGACCAGCACCGCGAGACCAGCGGGCGCGGGTCGTTCAGCGACGCCGTGATGGCTGAAGGCCCGCTGGATGCGATTCGGAAGACCTCGGGCGGCACGGAGTTCGGGGGCTATGAGGCCACGTCCGGGGTCGGCAAGATCGTCGGGATCATCGCGGAGAAGCAGCTCGTCGAGTCGATTGATGACGCCGGCCACGTGGATGCCGTTGCCGTGGTGCTGGACCAGACGCCGTTTTACGCCGAGGCCGGCGGGCAGGTCGGGGACTCCGGCAAATTGACGAGCGGCGAGTCGGTGTTCGAAGTGCTCGACACGCAGCGCGACGGCGATCTCATCCTGCACATCGGCAAGCTGCAGAACGGGACGCTGAAGCTGGGGGACACGGTGCAGGCCGCTGCGGATGACCGCCGTCGCGCAGGCATCCGCCGCGCGCACTCAGCCACGCACCTGCTGCATCACGCGCTGCGCAGCGTGCTCGGCACGCACGCGCAGCAGCGCGGCTCGAAGGTTGAGGACGACCTGCTGCGGTTCGACTTCTCTCACAAGGGGCCGATGACGCCGGACGAGATCGTCCAGGTCGAGGACGACATTAACGCACACGTCGCGCTCGGCGCGCCGATCTCGACCGAAGTCACCGATCAGAAGGTGGCGAAGGATCGCGGCGCCATGATGCTGTTCGGCGAAAAGTATCCCGACCGCGTCCGGATGGTGACGATGGGAGACTTCAGCATCGAACTCTGCGGCGGCACGCATTTGTCCAATACGGGCCAGGTCGGGTTGTGCCGGATCGTGTCGGAGGAACCGGTCGCCAAGGGG
>JAEUIG010000853.1 GCA_016795125.1 Planctomycetaceae bacterium
GCGGCCCAAGCCATCTCGACACCTTCGACCTCAAGCCCAACGCCCCCGACGGCATCCGCAGCAAGTTCGGCTCAATCTCCAGTTCCGTCCCCGGGCTGCCCGTCTGCGAACATCTCCCGGAGTGCGCGAAGATCATGGACAAGGTCACGCTGATTCACAGCGTGTATCACACCATGAAGAACCATAATCCGGCCAGCTATTACGCTCTCACCGGTCACGCACCGCCGCTGGACGACATCCGCCTCCGCGAAACGCTCGAACTGTTTCCCGCGTACGGCTCCGTCGTTGATCGCTTCGCCCCCAACGACGGTCACGTCCCGTCGTTTGTCGCCTACCCCTGCGTGATGCGCGACGGCGCGATCACCCCCGGCCAGCATGCCAGCTTTCTCGGCAAGGCGCACGACCCGCTGTTGGTTACGTCCGATCCGAACGATCCACAGTTCAGCCTGCCCGAACTCAGCCTCCCAGCGCGGCTCTCTCCCGAACGGCTCCAGGACCGCCGCGCGCTGCAGTCGCTCATCCAACAGCAGACGAACCTGCTCGATTACTCCGCCGAGGCCCGCGGCATCGACGACTACTACACCCGCGCCCTCGCGATGCTGAACTCGACCGCCGTCCGCGACGCCTTCGACCTGTCCCGAGAGGACCCCGCCACCCGCGACCGCTACGGCCGCACCACCTACGGCCAAAGCTGTCTCCTCGCGCGAAGGCTCGTCGAGGCCGGCGTGAAGTTCATCAACGTCTACTTCGACCCAGGTATCGGCGGACAGCGGACCGACAGCGGCGGCTGGGACACGCACGGCTTCAACAACACCCGCATGTTCCCGATCCTCGAGGCGCGCCACCTGCCGATTACGGAGCAGACGCTGCCGACCCTGCTGAACGACCTCGACGAGCGCGGCCTCCTCGACGAAACCCTCGTCGTCTGGATGGGCGAATTCGGCCGCTCTCCCAAGCTCAACGCCAACATCAGCAGAGACCACTGGCCATTCTGCTATACGGTGCTGCTGGCGGGAGGCGGCGTCCAGCGTGGCGCTCGCTACGGCGCGTCCGACGCCCAGGGCGCCTACCCCGCCCGCGACCCGGTCCGCCCCGACGACCTCGCGGCGACGATGTTCTCACTGCTCGGCATCGATCCGCACACCGAGTTCCGGGACATCCTCGGCCGGCCATTCCCCGTCGCGGCAGGGGAAGTGGTGGAGGGCGTACTGGCGTAGGTCATGCTCCCGCATGACGGCGTCCGCTGGACGGGCCAAGCCGACCCTGTCGCGGTCTCTGAACGATGTTGCGACCCGTCTCCTGACCGCGTCGCACGGCCGACCGCAGGTCTCCGAACGCACAGGTGGCTCGGTCAGGAAACCCGCCAACAACTGCAGTCGATGCCGTCAGGCACAGCCTGACTCACTCTTTTGTCGAACGCTGAATGTCAGGTTGCGAGGCGATGCCTTGAAGGCGCTGAGAAGCGCAAAAACGACGGCCAGCTCTGCAGTCAAATCAGACGCAAGTCGATGACTTTACGTCGATTCTTTGCGGGTCTTCGTGTCTCTGCGACTTTGCGTCGTCTTCCCGAAAACTGCCCGCAGACCGCGATCGACTACGGACCAAATCCGACGCCGCCGCCAGTGCCGCCGCCGAAGCCGCCGTACGTGCCCATGGTGTTGCCGTACGTGCCATACCCGCTGCCGTATCCGCTGCCCGACAACGTGTGCTGGTAGTACATCGGCTCCGCCTGGATCGAGTTGTAACCCGGGCCGTACGAAGTCGCGACGACCGTCCGCTGTTGGGCGTCAGGATTGCCGAGGTCGGTCAGAACCTGGGCGACGAGGTTGCGCCGGTGTCCGTCCAGTTCGGGATCGGCGTTGTTCCACGTCCGTTCGATGACCACCGGGAACGGGGCGCTTCGCATGCGGGCGGCGACTTCGAGGATGTGGTCTTTGCCGTCCGGCGTCAGCTGGGCTGTTTCGCCCATGAACTCATGCTGGTAGATGATGAAGTCCATCGCTTCGCCGTTGGTCTCCATCACCTGGTAGTGCGACTGCACCGTGCTGCCAAGCGGGAGCGTGTCCGGAATCGCGTTCGAACGGCGGTTCCAGCATCCGAGCGACCACCAGCACAGGCGCGAACCGCAGCCGGGCCGGCAACTGCCGTTGTTGCAGTCGTTGCTGCGTCCCCACACGCCGCAGCGGCGGCAGCTGCCGGAGTCGCACTCTGAACCGCACTGGTTGTTGCAATCGTCGCTGCAGCTGCTGAAAACGCCGCCGCGATTGCAGACGCAGCCGGGCAGCGACATGGCCGCCAGGAACAGTCCCAGTCCGAGTATCTGCCAATGACGAGCCATTTCCGTCCCCCGTCCCCTCTGACACGGCCTCCCGGCCGCAAGCAAGCGCGGTCGCCTGCGGCTCCCGGCTGAACGACGTATCGCATCGCTGCGTGTCGCATCCGCTGCAACTGTTATCGGCGGCGAAATCGATCGATGACGCCCTGTCGTCGCTGTGAGTCGCTCTGCGGGGCTTCGCCGGACGTCTGCTGGATGCTTCGCGACGGTCGGGAAAGACGTGACGACTGCGGCCCCGGTGCGGGTGGCGTCAACTGGGGCGGCGGCTCAACACCGCGCGGCTCCACGGCCGACTCCGGTACGGCCCCCGGAGCATACGGCGGCTGCTGGTAGCCCGGCGCCGCGTGCGTCGGGTACTGCTGCTGCGGAGCGGACGTCGCCGGCCCCATGGCAGGCGCCTGCGAGTATCCGCCATAACCGCCCTGCGGTCCCCATTGACCGGCCGGCGCGGGGTAAATCTGCCCGTCCGCCGGCGGAGCGTTGTAGAAGTTGTAGCCCATGTCCTGGGCGTACCCCTGACCGTTGCCGTACGGCAACAGCTGGTAATGACCCAGGTCCGGATTGCCTTCGATGCGATTGTACTTGCAGAAGTCCCAGTCGTTCGGATGCGTGACGTAGAAGCCCGGCATTGGCGGAACTTCTTCCGCGTCCATCGGACGCACGATCTCCGGCGTGACGAGGATCAGCAGTTCCATCTCGTCCTCGCTCGCCGTCTTGCGGTTGAACAGGTACGTGCCGACCACCGGGATTTCGCCCAGCCACGGAATGCGGGTCACGTCGGCACGCTGCTGCCGCTCGAACAAGCCGCCGAGTACGATCGTCTGACCCTCGCGGAGTTCGACGCGGGTCTGCACGCGCTTGACGTTGACGCCCGGAATTCCGCCGACCGTCGTGTCCCCGTTGATCTCGCTCAGTTCCGGGATGATCGTCATCCGGATCAGGTCGTGATTGACCACCGTCGGCGTCGCGATCAGCGACGTGCCGAACCCGCGGAACGTCGTCGTTGCGACGCCCACTCCACTGAGGCCCACGGTGCTCGGAACCGCAAATTCGCCGCCCGCCAGGAAGGACGCCGGCTCGCCGCTGAGCGTGACCATCGTCGCATCGGACAGGATCTTGGCCGACCCGTTCGACGCGAGCGCTTCCAGCGCGATCGAGATATCGCCGTTTTCGAAGATGCCGGTCAGCATCGGCGTCGCCGCGGCGAACGACTGCGTGACGACGTGCCGCGCATCGTTGATGGCCGCCGACCAGTCGAGTCCGTAGCTGCGCGCCTGGGAGCGGCTCAGCTCGGCGATTCGCACCCGCAGCGAGACCTGGTACTCGCCGGGAACCTGCAGCTCGTTGACGACGAATCCCGAGAGAAAGTCGTTGAACGCCGTCGTGCCGACGGTCGCGAAGTTGTTGTAGTAGCCCCCCAGGAACAGGTCCCCCTGCTGATTGATCAGCTCGTCGCGGACGACCTGCATGATCCGCGCGGCCTCTTCCGGATCGCGGGCCTGGCCGCGGACAATGATCTTCCGCGACAGCGGGACCAGGTACACCTTGCTGTTCGGATAGAGCACCTGCAGCCGGCGTTCGAGTTTGCCGAAGTCGATTTTACGTTGCTCGTCGAGACTCGG
>JAEUIG010000439.1 GCA_016795125.1 Planctomycetaceae bacterium
TCCCGTCGAGCATGCGGGTCTCGAAGTGCAGGTCGCCTTCGACCAGTTGCAGGCGGACATAGCACTTGCTGAGGTCGCCCGGATCGAAGCGATCCTCGTGATGCCACGCTTTGCCGCAGACGTGCGTCCCGTGGGTGTGCAGGGCGAACAGCCGGTATTCAGAATGGGCAAACGGGTCGCCCAGCACCAGGTCGCCGGCGATTGTCAATCGCGCTCCAAGCTCAGCAAGTTGCGGAACCTTCGCGTAGTACGCGCGCGTCTGGGCGATTTCCTCAGGCGTTGCCCCCGCCGCCGCGCTGGCCGCGAGCGTCTTTTCGAAATCCCGCGTCCAGGATCCGACGAACGGCGCCAGCAGCGGAGTGCTCTTTGCCGGACCGAAGGGACCTGCATCCGGATCGGTGATCCCCTCCGGCAATGCCGCGACGCCAGCTTGACCACTGGCCTCCTGATCGCCGGGCGTGTCGATGCCGATCCCACAGCCCCAGACGGTGATGCACAGGGCTGCTATGGCGAACGGACACCGCGGACGGATCATCAAGTCTCTCCTCTCTCCCAGCCACGCGGCCGACTTCGGGGACTGCCTCGGTCAAGCCAGCACGTCGTGCAGCACGTTGCCGGCCACGTCGGTCAGCCGGAAGTCGCGGCCGGCGTAGCGGTACGTGAGCTGCTTGTGGTCGATGCCCATCGCGTGCAGGATCGTCGCGTGATAGTCGTGAACGTGGACCGGGTTCTCGATGGGGAGCGCGCCGTATTCGTCGGTCACGCCGTAGGCCGTGCCCCCTTTGATGGCGCCGCCGGCCAGCAGGGAGGAGAACGCCCGGTGCCAGTGATTACGCCCCTTGCCGGGGTCCCACGGGCTGCGGCCAAACTCCGTGCAGATCGCCACCAGCGTATTGTCCCACAGGCCCCGCTGCTTGAGATCGGTCAGCAGCGCCGCCAGCGCCCGGTCGACCCGCTGCGCCTTCGGACGATGATCCTGCATGTCGCCGTGCGAATCCCAGTTGTTGCTCGCGCCGGTGTCGATGAGTTCGACCGTCCGCACACCCTGCTCGACCAGTCGCCGCGCCACCAGGCACTGCCAGGCGAAGGATTCGTTGTCGCCGTCCGGCAGGCCGTACATGTCGCGCGTTGCCTGTGTCTCGTCCCCGAGATCGAACACGGCCGGGGCGACACGCATCATGCCGCGTGCCGTGTGAAAGCTGTGAATGCGGGCGGCGAGATTCGGATCGTTGCCGCGCGCCTCCGCATGCAGCGCATTGACGTCGGCCAGCATGCGGGCTTCGAGTTCGGCCAGCGTCGCCGTCGGCGCGGGCGACGACAGGTGTGGACTCGGCTGCTTGCCGGGAACCAGCCGCATCCCCTGATGTTCGGGCGGCAGAAAGTTGCTGTCCCACACCTGCGATCCGGCGTACGGCAACTTCTCGCACAGCACGACGTACGGGGGCAGGTTCGGATTGAGCGTGCCGAGTCCATAACTGAGCCACGCTCCGAGGCTCGGCAATGGCACGGTCGCTGAGCCGGTATGCATCGCGAGCACGGCCTGAAAGTGCTCGAGAATGTCCGTGTGCAGGGTGCGAATAACGCACAGGTCGTCGGCGCGGTCTCCCAGGAGCGGGAACAGTTCACTGATGACGAGGCCGCTCTCGCCGCGCGGCCAGAACTTGAAGGGCGAGCCGTTCAGCGGCTGAGTGGTGACTTCACGCAGGCTCTCGCCGGGGACCGGCTTGCCGTGGTCCTTCCGCAGCTGCGGCTTGTCGTCGAACGTATCAACCTGCGAGAACCCGCCGGTGAGGAACACGAAGATGAGCTGCTGCGCGCGCGCCGGATGCGTGCCGGGCTGCGGCTCGAGCGCGCGCCCGCCGAAGGCTCGGGCGCACATCGCCAGTTGCGAAGCCAGCGGCACGCCGGCCGCCCCCAGCGCCGCCCGCGACAAAAACCCGCGGCGGCTTGTTATACGGGGATCCGCTGGTTCCATTTCGTCACTCATCTCTGGCAGACAGAAGAATTGAACAGAAGGTAACGAAGGAAACGATGGACAATGACCTCTTCATTTTTACTTCTTCGTGTCCTTTGTGACCTTCTGAAAAATCTTTTATTGAGTTTGTGCGAAGTCGAGCTGAACGTCCTCTGCCGCCAAAGCAGTTTTTACAGAAGGGCACAAAGGTCACGAAGAAAAAGAGGCGATAAGTCGACTTCTGTCAGATTCGCACAGGCGCCGTGTCTGGTCATTGGTCAGTCGATGTAGAAGAACTCGTTGGATGCCAGCAGCAGTCGCGCGTAGCTGGTCCAGGCCGTCAGCTCGCGTTCGTTTTCCGGAACGCTGCTTTGCATCAGTGCGGACGTGCCGGCGGACAGGTACTCGGCCGCCCGGGCGCACTCGGCGTCGGTGGCGTCGCGTGAATAGCACAGGCGATGCGCGAGTCGAATCCGTGCGTCGTGATCCGCCGACGACTGCACGAGCCGCTTGGCCAGCGACGCCGCGATCCCCTGCATCTCCGGGCTGTTCATCAGGTACAGCGCCTGCGGTGGAACAGTCGATACGGTGCGGACGGCCGTACTGGTGTTCGTGTCCGGACCGTCGAACAGGCCGAGAAACGGGTGTCGCTGCAGCCGCGACGTCATCAGGTACACGCTGCGATGCGGCGAGTCGTAGAAGTCGCGGAACGGGTTGTGCTGCGTCCATTTCCATTCGTGCGCCGCCGGAAATGCGTGCAAGCCGGGCGGATTGGTGTCGAGTCCTCCGCCGGACGCCAGCATCGCGTCGCGGATTTCCTCCGCTTCCAGCCGCCGGCGCGTGTGTCGCCACAACCCGATGTTGCCCGGATCAGCGGCCTCGTTCGCCGCGTCACCCAGAGACGAAAGCTGCCATGTCCGCGACGTCAGGATCAACCGGTGCAGGTCTTTCGTACTCCACTGAGAGGCGATCAAGTGCCGCGCCAGGAAATCGAGCAGTTCCGGATGCGACGGCGTCGATCCGCGCATTCCGAAATTCGACGGCGTGTCGACCAGTCCGCGTCCAAAATGCTGCTGCCAGACGCGATTGACGTACACGCGCGCGGTCAGCGGGTGCTTGGGACTGACCAGCCATTCGGCCAGCTGCAATCGTCCGCTCTGACCTTGCGGGATCGACAACTGACCGCCGAAGAAGGAAATCGCCCCGCGCGGCACGACCTGGCCCGGCTGCGCGATGTCCCCCTTGAGCTGCCGCGCGACATCGTGTGGTTCGCGATCCCGGACGGCGTAAGCGACCGGCAGCGCCGGCGGAGCGCCGCGCCGCTGCAGGTTGAACTCGGCGCTGCGCAGCGAATCCAGCGACTTCTTGAGATCCGGCTTCGCTTCCTCAACGGCAGCCTCGAGTTGCTGTTCGGTGGCCGCGATCTGTCCGGCGAGTGTCGCGAGCTGTTGAGCGAACTCCGCCTGAACCGGCGCCGTCTGCTCCTCAGGCAGCAACGACACAAAATGCTGGCGATGGATCTTCTTTGACGAGAATTCCTCGCCGCCCGCCCAGGGATACTGCGTGCTGTCGAAGATGCCGTACAGCGCGTAGTAGTCGTTCGAAGAGACCGGATCGAACTTGTGATCGTGGCAGCGCGCGCACTTCAGCGACAGTCCCAGGAACGCCTGCCCGACCGTGTCGATCGTGTCTTCAAGGGTCAGGTTCCACAGTTCGTACGGCGCGGTGGCATAGCGGCGGCTGAGCGCCAGGAAGCCTGTGGCAGTGACCAGTTCTGCATACTGGTCTGGCGGCGCATCGCGCGCCAGGATGTCCCCCGCGAGCTGCTCTGTGATGAATCGATCGACCGGCTTGTCGATGTTGTACGAGCGAATGATGTAGTCGCGATACAGCCGTGCTTCGGGAACCGGGTAGTCGGCGTTGTCGCCCGCGGTGTCCGCATACCGGACGATATCCATCCAGTGACGCCCCCAGTGCTCCCCGTATGCCTGCGAGGCGAGCAGTTCCTCTACGAGGCGAGCAAAGGCGTCGGGCGAATCGTCGGCGAGCGCGCGGTGCAGCTGTTCGGGAGTCGGCGGCAGTCCCAGCAGATCGAAGTACACGCGGCGAATCAGCGTGGCGCGATCCGCCGGTTCGACCGGTTTCAGACCACGTACAACGTGTTGGGCGGAAATGAACCGATCGACCGGATTCTCCGACCAGTGCTGCGGATCGTCAGGGGGGTACGGGTTCGCGGGCGGCTGAAATGCCCAGTGAGTTTCCCAGCCGGCATCGGCGTGCGAGTCGAGCGCGACGTTGTCCGGCCAGACCGCTCCCTCGGCAATCCAGCGCGTGAGGTCGGCAACCGCTTCAGCAGGCAGCGGATCATCTGGCGGCATCTGCAGATCATCGCGCGTTCGTCGAACGGCCTGGATCAGCAGACTGGCATCGGGATCGCCCGGAACAAGCACGGGCCCTCCTTCGCCCCCCGTCCGCAGGTGTTCCGCCGCATCGAGCCGCAGACCTCGTTCGGCCTGAGCGGGTCCGTGACAGCTCAGGCATTTCTCGACGAGGACCGGACGGACGCGGTTCTCGAAGAACTCGCTCGATTGCAGCGACGCAGCCGCCGACGTCGGCGAATCGTCCGCAGACGCTCCGCGCATGCAGGACAGCACGATCAACGCGAGCGCCGCGTGCGTCGAATTGATCGTCACCGGGTGCATTCGGTCCGCCGTCATCCTGATCGAGACTCCCCAAACCCATCGGATCAACGTTCGTTGATTCTACTGCGCCGCCGGACTCGATACGAGGTCCGAACCTGTTGCCTCGAACCGCATTCCCTGTTTCCTGCTGTCCGTTCGCCATACGATCGGGGTTCCCGGCTGATCGGAATCCGCGGGTCAGCGGTTAGTGGATTTGCTGATCGAAGTCATTGATCTGCCGACGGCTTCACAGTTTCGAGGCCGCCGGTCGCTCCGATCCCATGTTGAACTCAGAGACCTGCCACGCGCTCTTGAACTCCGAAATGGAGGACGGGACCCTTGCGCGCCGGCTGCTCGGAGACGTCGGTTTCGGCGATCTGGAGACCGCAGAAAAGCGATTGCGCAGCCTCGCGGTCACTCGGGGCGAGCGCGCCCTGCTGTCCCGGGTGCTGCCGCCCCTGCTCGCGGCGCTGTCGGAAGCGGCAACGCCCGATGGCTCGCTGATGAACTTCGAGCGGCTGACGCAGGCCGTGTCCGATCGCACCGACTTGTATCGATACCTGTCGGCGAACCCCCGCGCGATCGAGATTCTCGTCCGGCTGTTCGTCGGCAGCCAGTTCCTGACCGACATCCTGTTGCGAACCCCGAGCCACCTCGAACGGCTCGTGGAGCACAAACGGCTGGCGGAATTCAAGTCGCGGGCCGAACTCATCGACGAGGGTCGGTCCGCGACAGCGGCAGCCGCGACGTATGCTGAAAAACTCAACGCGCTTCGCCGGTACCAGCGCTGGGAGCTGCTGCGTCTGGCGGCCTGCGACGCCTTCGGGCTGATGGACCTCAAGACGGTCACCCTGCAGCTGGCGCTGCTCGCAGACAGTCTCATCCAGAATTGCCTGTCGGCGGCGGCCGACGATCTGCAGTGCGACGCCTCGGAGTTCGCCGTGCTGGCGTTCGGCAAGCTGGGGGGCGAAGAACTGAATTACAGTTCCGACATCGACCTTGTCTTCGTCTCTGGTTCCGATGCGGAACGCTACTGGGCGCTCGGCCAGCGCGTCATCAAGGCGCTCTCGGAGTCGACCGGCGAGGGCTTTCTCTACCGGGTCGACATGCGGTTGAGGCCGTGGGGCGCCTCCGGCCCGCTGGTGTCGACGATCGACGCCTACGAGTCGTACCTGCGGCAGCATGGCCGGCTGTGGGAAAAGCAGGCCCTGCTGAAGGCGCGCCCCGTTGCCGGGAACCTGCGGATTGGCGGGGAACTGCTGCGGCGCGTGGAGCCGATCCTGTTCGACGCCACGCCGGAGGCGGCCCGGGCGGAAATCCGGGACATGAAAGCGCGGATCGAGCAGCAGCTCGAACGCACCGGCCGCCAGTGGGGTGAGGTCAAGACCGGGCGCGGCAGCATCCGCGACGTCGAGTTCGTGACGCAGTACCTGCAGCTGGTGCACGGGCGCGAGCAGCGCGGCGTCCGGTGCACCAACACGCTGGAAGCACTGGTGCGGCTGGCCGATCTCAACTTTCTCCAGGCGGACGAGTACCGGCAGTTGTCCGGCGGTTATGTGGTGCTGCGAACGATCGAGCACGCGCTGCAGCGGATGCATAACCGGCAGTCGCATTCGCTGCCGGACGAGCCGCGCGAACTGGACTACCTGGCGCGGCGGCTCGACTTCCCCGGCGCCGCGGAGTTTCTGCAGTTCTATGAGGAGCACTGCCGGGCCATTCGCCGGGTTTTTGAACGCCGTATTCTGCAGGGAGACCGCCTGGCGGAACCATTGAGACAGCCGCCGGTCGCCGCCGTGGCGGCGCATCTGGGCACCGACGCGAGCCAGTATGCAGAACGGTTCTCCGAGGTCGAGGTCGCGCGGCATCTCAGCCTGCTGGAGCAGTTGCGGCCGGATCAGCTCGTTACGACGCAACGGCGTCCCGCGGCCGACGGCGGGTGGGAGCTGACCGTGGTGGGATACGACCAGCTCGGCGACCTGTCGCTGATGTGCGGACTGCTACTGGCGTACGGCTGGAACATCGATTCCGGATTCGTGTTCACAGGCTCCGCCGTGGCCCGGATGAGCCAGGCCGCCGCTCAGGACGCCGGCCTGCACGGCGATGATGTCCAACGCCGCAAGTACATCAATGTGTTTCGAGTCCGCGCGGCGCACCAGTCGGCGGCCGATCCCGATTGGGAACGTTACGAGTCCGAACTCCGCGAACTGCTGCAGCTCGTCGAGCAGGGTCGTGCCGCCGAAGCGCAGGACCAGGTGGCCCGCCGCGCCGCCGTGGCCATCGCCACGCGCTGCAACACCGGCGCCGCACTGCTGCCCGTGGAAATCGGCATCGACAATCGATCTTCCCCCGACGCCACGGTGCTGCACGTCCGGGCGGAGGACTCGACCGGCTTTCTCTATGAACTGACCAGCGCCCTGGCGCTCAGTGGCGCATCGATCCAGCGCGTGTGGATCGAGTCCGCCGGCCGGCAGGTCGCCGACACCCTGTGGGTGGTCGATTCCGACGGAAACAAGATCGAAGACGTCGACCGGCTGAACGAACTGCGGGCGGCGATCGTGCTGATCAAGCACTTCACGCACCTGCTGCCGCGTTCGTCGAATCCGGAAGCGGCGCTGGTGCACTTCCGCGAGTTCCTGGCCGGGCTGTTCAAGCGCCCGGGGTGGATCCAGGACCTGGCGCACCTGCAGAAGTCCGAGGTGCTCGACGCACTCGCCCAGTTGCTGGGAGTCAGTGATTTCCTGTGGCACGACTTTCTGCGGCTCCAGCACGAGAACCTGTTTCCCGTCGTCGCCGACATCACGAGCCTGCAGGCCCCCCGCCTGCGGGACGCGTTGGAAGCGGACCTGCAGCGTGAACTGGCCAGTGCGGTGACGCCGGATGAACAACGCAGCGTGCTGAATGCCTTCAAGGATCGGGAATCGCTGCGAATCGACATGCGGCACGTGCTGGGGTTGCAGGACAAGTTCGGCAGTTTTTCCCAGGAACTGACGGACCTGGCGGAGACCGTGGTCTCGGCGGCGTACCGGCTGTGCTCCGAGGAACTCGTGGCGGCGCACGGCGCACCGCGTGATGCCGCAGGGGGCCGCTGCCCGCTCAGCGTGTGTGCGCTCGGCAAGTGCGGCGGGCGCGAACTGGGGTTCGCCTCCGATATCGAGCTGATGTTCATCTATTCCGAGGACGGGGAGACGTCCGGCCCCGAATCCATCTCGAATTCCGAGTTCTTCGAGCGGCTGGTCGAGACCTTTCGGAAGACGATTCGCGCCAAGCGCGAGGGAGTGTTCGAGATCGATCTGCGTCTGCGGCCGTACGGAGCGGCCGGAAGCCTGGCGGTCTCGCTGGCGGCCTTCGAGAGCTATTTCAGTCACGACGGTCCCGCGTGGCCGTTCGAGCGGCAGGCGATTGTCAAATTGCGCCCCGTCGCCGGCGATCGCCAACTGGGAGCGCGCATCTCGGCGGTGCGCGACGGCATCTGTTACTCGGGGCGGCCGTTCGAAGTCGCCGCCATGCGGGGAATGCGGGAGAAGCAGTTGCGGCAGCTCGTGCGGGCGGGAACGTTCAACGCCAAGCTGTCGGTCGGCGGCCTCGTCGATTGCGAGTACCTGGTCCAGGGACTGCAGATCACATTCGGACATCGATCGCCCGGTTTGCGTTCGACGAACACCCGTGCGGCCCTGAGGGCGCTCGAATCGCTGGGAGTCCTGACCACGGACGAACGCATCCGGCTGCGGGACGCCTACCGATTCCTGCGGCGCGTCATCGACGCGCTGCGGATGGTGCGCGGCGACGCGCGCGATCTCGCGGTGCCGGTTGTCGGCAGCGACGAATTCGCGTTCCTCGCCCGCCGGCTCGGATATGCCGACGCTGCCGAGCTGAATGACGAGATGGAACGGCACACGTCCGTCGTGCAGGAGATGGGCCGCCTGCTGGACGACCTGCCGGGGCTGGAGCAGCGCGTGCGCGGCGGGCAGGCATGAGAATCTGGCCGCTGCGTCAGCGCGAACGGCGCGGAGTATCGGTGCGGCGGGGGACTCGCTATCCTGCCCGGCGATTTGACCTCAGCGACAGCAGGAAACCCAGATGCGTATTGGAATTGTCGGCTACCAGGGATCGGGCAAAAGTACGGTCTTCGAACTGCTGACGGGCGTGAAACCGGACCCGTCCAAGCACCATGTCGGACAGGTGGGAATCACCGTCGTCGCTGACGAGCGGTTCGACAAGCTCGTCGCGCTCTACAAGCCGAAGAAGGAAACGCCGGCCAGAATCGAGCTGTTCGACACCCCCGGGCTCGACCGCCGCGATCAGTCGCAGAACGCGCAGCGGCTGGGCATCATCCGCGAGGCGACGGTGCTCGCGCAGGTTGTCGGTGCGTTTTCGGGCGGCGACCCGGTGGCCGAAGTGCGGGACTTTGTCACCGACATGGTCCTGGCCGACCTGCAGGTGGTGAACAACCGCGTCGACCGGCTGAAGAAGGACGTTACCAAGCCGGTCCCGAACCGCGTGCAGATCCAGGAAGAACTCGATTCGCTGCTGCCGATCGCCGCCAAGCTGGAAGGAGGCGAGACGCTGCATGATTTCAAGTTCAACGAGGCGCAGGAGAAGTCCACCAAGTCGTTCTCGCTCCTGTCGCGGAAGCGGCACCTGGTGCTGCTCAATACGACGGATTCCAACATCGACGCCAAAGTCGTCGCCGCCGTCGAGGCGCTGGGCAACCCGGTCGTCGCCGGTCCGTATGGGCTGGAACTGGAAGTCGCCGCACTGCCAGAGGAAGACCGGGCCATCTTTGCCGAGGAGATGGGGCTGGGAGAATCGTCGCGCATCCGTGTGCTGCGGGCCGTGTTCGAACTGACCGGTTACCTGACGTTCTATACGTGCGACGAAAAGGAAGTCCACGCGTGGCTGCTCAAGCAGGGATCGAACGCGGTCGAGGCCGCGGGGACGATCCACACCGACCTGGCCCGAGGCTTTATCCGCGCCGACGTGATGTCGACCGATGACCTGCTGCGGCTCGGATCGGAGCGCGAGGTGAAAGCGGCGGGCCTGCACCGGACGGAGGGGAAAGACTACATCGTCCGCGATGGGGACGAGATCGTCGTGAAGTTCAGCGTGTGAGCCCGCGATGGAGATTGCGAAACCGCAAGAATTGCCCGCTTGCGGTTTCGCATTACGAGCGCACGCGTTAAGCGAGCACTTCGCGGATGACTTCGGCGCTTTCCGGCACGAGCGGCTGTTCGCGGCCGCTGCGGTCGCGCAGGCAGGTGTGCGGATCGATTCCCAGCAGGTGGTACATCGTCCCCAGGATCGACTTGGGCGAGATCGGGCGATCGACGACGTCGCCGGCGATCGCATCGGTCGCGCCGACCACGTTGCCGCGCTTCACGCCCCCGCCCGCCATGACGACCGAGTAGGCGCGCGACCAGTGATCGCGGCCGCCCCCCGGGATGTTCTGAATGCTCGGCGTCCGGCCATGCTCGCTGACGAGCACCACCAGCGTTTCATCGAGCAGGCCGCGCTGGTCAAGGTCGGTCAGCAGGCCGTACAGGGCGGTGTCGAGGCCCGGCAGCAGCTGGTCGACCATTCGCGGGAAGTGCTCGTAGTGTGTATCCCACGCATCGCCCGCGAGTCCGAACTCGTCCCAGAACACGGAGACCAGCCGGGTTCCGGATTCCACCAGCCGCCGCGCCGCGAGGCACGACTGGCCGAAGAGCGACATGCCGTACATGTCGCGGGTTGAGTCCGGTTCCTGTCGCACATCGAGCGCCTGGCCGACCTGCGGCGCTGCCAGCAGGTTGTACGCCATCGATTCGAACTCTGTCATCGAGCGGCCGACGAGCGACGTGTCGAGGTCGCGGCGGGAATCGCTGAACTGCTGGGCGAGCGAGCGCCGGCTGTTCAGCCGATCGAGCAGCATCCCGCGGCCGGCGCCTTCCACGGCGGCGAGCCGGAAGTGGCTGTCGCGCGAGCAGCCGAGGTACGGCTCCGGACCTTCGTAACGGAAACCAGGACGCGCCTTGACGCACGACTTGGTCCCTTCGCCGACGAACTCCGTCCACAGCGGATCGTAAGCCGCACCGAGATAGGACGCATACGGTCCCGCGCGAAACGGCTGATCCGACCGCTTGCTGCTGAACGGAAACGGCAGCGCGATGTTCTGAGCCGCGCTGGCCTCGGGCGCCCGCTGCGCGCGATCAATGTACTCGACACACGACCCGAAGTACGGATGATGACCGACGTCGCGCGGATTCAGTTCCATCGCCACGTCGATGATCGGAATGCCCGTCATCGCGAACGCGACGCCGTGAATCGGATACGGATGCGTGACCGACCGGATCACGGTCGTCTTGTCCATCACCTGCGCGAGTCGCGGCAGGTGCTCGCAGACATCAAGACCCGGCAGGGACGAAGCGATCGGCTGCATCGTGCCGCGGATTTCGGCCGGCGCCGCCGGCTTCATGTCGAATGTTTCGAGCTGGCTGGGAGAGCCGTAGAGGAACAGGACGATGCAGTTCTTCGCACGGCCGAAGCTGTCGGCGGCGGCGCCGCTGGCGGCGGCATTCGCCTGCAGAACCTGGCTGAGACCCAGACCTCCGAAAGCCGCACTGCCGACTTGCAGTACGTCACGGCGGGTAAAACCGTCACACAGCCGCTTGGGCGATCCCAGAACTCGCAACATGCATCAGGCTCCGCTGACCGGTTCCATCAGTTCCATCTTATCGGTCATTCGGCGGGGTCGCAATCGAGAAGTTCCGCCGCTGGAGCAGGTTGCGACAATCTCTACGGACGCGTGCGAAGGCTACGATTGTGCCGACTCACCGCGACCGTCAGCGAGCGAATTCGACGCGGTGCGCTCCCTGACGGTCGCGGCTCGTCCATTTACTCCTGAATTGTGGATTGGAACGCACTCCACTGCTCAGATATGATCGACCGCTGATCCATCGTGAGGGGAACGATGCTCGACTCTCTGGCTCACTTGCGGCACGTCACCCGGCGGCACTTTTTCTCGGATTGCCGCGTGGGACTCGGAGCGCTTGGACTGGCATCGCTGCTTGACCAGCAAGTCCTGGCGGGTGACGCCGGCAATGCCGACCGCCGCATCAACCCGCTCGCCATCCGTCCGACGCACTATCCGGCAAAAGCCACGAACGTGATCTACATGTTCATGGCGGGAGGGCCGAGCCAGCTTGAGCTGTTCAACTACCGTCCCAAGCTGCAGGAGCTGGACGGACAGGTCATTCCGGAATCGTTCGTCGCCGGCAAACGCTTCGCATTTCTGAAGCGCGACGCAAAGCTGCTCGGGACGCGGCGCACGTTCGCCCGTTATGGCGAATGCGGGACGGAGATTTCCGACTGCCTGCCGCACCTGGCGCGCATCATCGACGACGTCGCAGTCATCAAGTCGATGAAGACCGACGTGTTCAATCACGGGCCGGCGAAGCTGCTGACAAACACCGGCTCTCCGCAGTTCTCGGGGCGGCCGAGCATGGGGGCGTGGCTGACGTACGGAATCGGCAGCGAGGCCAGCGACCTGCCCGGTTTCGTGGTCCTGCAATCGGGGCCGCGCGGTCCGCGCGGCGGGGCTCCGTTGTGGGGCAGCGGCTTTCTGCCGACGGCCTATCAGGGCGTGCCGTTCCTCAGCGGGCCAGAGCCGATCCTCAACCTCACCAACCCGCCGGGAATCGATGCGGCCAACCAGGCGGAGTTCGTGGACGCGGTGACGGACCTTAACCGCATGCGCCGCGCTGCCGTCGGCGATCCCGAGATCGATACCCGGATTTCGGCGTACGAGATGGCGTACCGGATGCAGTCGAGCGCGCCGGAGCTGATGGACCTGTCGGGCGAGACGAAACAGACGCTGGACGCTTACGGCGTCGATCCGGTGAAGCCGTCGTTCGGCCGGAACTGCCTGCTCGCGCGGCGATTGATCGAGCGCGGCGTCCGCTTCGTGCAGCTGTATCACACCGACTGGGATATGCACGGCAATCCAGACACCCATCTCGGCGAACCGCTCGACGCGCGCTGCGCCGAGACCGATCAGCCGGCCGCGGCGCTGGTGACCGATCTCAAGGCGCGGGGACTGCTCGACAACACGATCGTCGTCTGGGGCGGGGAGTTCGGCCGCACTCCGCAAGGTGAACCGCGCGACGTGCTCGGGCGCGATCACCACATCGACGCCTATGCCTTGTGGATGGCCGGCGGCGGCATCAAGGGAGGCCAGTGCATCGGTGCGACCGACGACATCGGCTACGAGATTGTCGAGGACCAGGTCCACGTTCACGACCTGCAGGCGACGATCCTGCACCTGATGGGGCTGGACCACAAGCAGCTCACCTATCGCTTCCAGGGCCGCGACTTCCGGCTGACCGACGTGCATGGCAACGTCGTGCAGAAACTGCTGGCGTGAGCGGGCTGCGAAGCCGCAAGCGGACGAGGGGCGCGGACTCAACAGCGGAGGCGGGTCGCGGTACACTCGCCCGCTCGTTGTCCTGCCGCTCTCTCTTCTTTCCGGACTGAACGATGCCGCTGTTTGCGCCGCTCGAGGACTTCCAACAGGCCGATCTGCCGCCGCGGACGAAGTCGTTCTGGCAGATGGCCGGTCCCGGCGCCGTGCTGGTGGGCCTGTCGATCGGCGCCGGAGAGATCATCATCTGGCCGACGACGATTGCGAAGCATGGCGCGGGTATGGCGTGGGCGGCCGTCGTCGGCGTGCTGCTGCAGATCTGGATCAATCTCGAAGTCGCGCGCTGGACGGTGGCGACCGGCGAAACCGTTTACACCGGCTACTCGCGGCTGTGGCGCGGATTTGGTCCGTTGTTCATTCTGCTGACGATCCTCGGCTGGCTGGCGCCCGGCTGGGCGCAGGCCTCGGGGAGCGCCCTGAAGGCGCTGTTCGTCGGTCCCGACTTCGGCGCCGGAACGTTCTGGGGGTCGAACACCTGCTGGACGACGGTCACGTTTGCCGCCGTGGTCGGCTTGCTGTTCGGGCCGAAGCTCGTCTACCAGTCGGTCGAGAAGACGATCGAAATCCTGGTCCTGATCGTCACGCTCGGACTGATCCTCGTCGCCCTGTTCGTCGGGACGGCCGACACCTGGAAGGACCTGGGGCGGGGCATCGTGAATGTCGGCTATCGCGATCCCGCATTTCCGGTCAAGGACCTGTTCATTGCGATCGTGTTCGCCGGCGCGGGGGGCACGGCCAACCTGTTCTACACGTTCTATCTGCGCGACAAGAACATCGGCATGGGATCGCTGATCCCGGACCTGCAGAATCCGCTGCGCGGACGAACCGAAACGATCCCGTCCGCCGGCTTTCGGTTTCCCGACACCGACGAAAACCGCCGCCGGTTCCGCGGCTGGTGGCGGTACATCTGGCAGGACCAGCTGCTGTTTTTCTGGTTCCTGAACACCTTCACGCTGCTGCTGTTCATCTACGGGGCGCTGGCCGTGCTCCGGCCGCGGGGAATTGTTCCCGAGCGAGGCTCGCTGATCTGGGACGAGTCGGTCATCCTCGCAGAAGTGTTCGGTCGCTGGGGGGCCGGATGGGGCCAGGCGGGGCGCGTTGTTTTCCTGATGGTCGGCGTGGCGACGTTGTTCAGCACGCAGCTGGCGGTGGTGGACGGCGTGGCGCGGTCGATTGCGGACATCCTGCACACGAACTTCGCCGTCGCGCGGAAACGCGAACTGAGCTGGTGGTACATGGTGATCGCGCTGGTGTGGATTGCCATCGGCATCCTGATCACGGCGGTCCTCGAGAGATTCAAGCTCAGCGAACTCGGCGTGCTGTTTAATGCGGCCTACATGGGGGGCTTCGCGATGGCGATTTACGTGCCGCTGACGCTGATCATGAACCTGAAGTACCTGCCGAAGTCCGCCCGCCCCGGCCCCGTGCACATCAGCATGATGGTGCTGGCCTCGCTGGTGTACGGCGGTTTCGCGATCATGTGCCTGTGGTCGGAAGTCGCGGCGCGACTTTAGATTTGATGGGAGTCGAGCAGATCGTTCCACGCCGTTGTGCGGCGCCACTTAGAGCCTATCCGAAAACCGAAAAGGGGTGGCCGGGGCTGGACCGAAGGGAAGCCCCGGTGTGTGTTCGCCGGGGTTTCGCGTTGCTCCAACCCCGGCCACCCGGCTGGTTTGCAGTTCTCGGATAGGCTCTTAATCGAGAATCCAATATCGAAAATCGAAAATCCTCAACGCTATCCGCGTTGCGCAGGTCCGGTTACAGTGAATGTCCGCGCGGGACGGTTCAATCGTTCAACAGGAGACGACCATGCGACACCTTTCCCTCAGTCTGGCGGCGGCGCTGCTGCTGGGAGCTGCGACGGCCTCGGCGGCGGACGTGTATGGACTTGAAAAGGGAACGCCCGACCTGAAATCGGCCGACGTCCTGGCCTTCGGGCCGGGCGGAATTCTGTTTGTCGGCGACACGCAGTCGGCCGCCGTGTTTGCGATTCAGACCGGCGACAAGTCCGGCACGCCGGCGGACGCCAAGTTCAACATCGACGGGCTGAACGTGAAGATCGCCGAGAAGCTCGGCGGCAGCTCGCAGGACCTGGCGATCTCCGACCTCGCCGTGAACCCGGCGACCGGCAACGTGTTCGTCGCCGTCAAGAACGGCGGGAACCCGGCTCTGGTCAAAATCGACGGCGCCGGCGACATCTCGCAGTTCTCTCTGGAGAACGTGCCGTTCTCCGTCGCTTCGCTCCCGGATGCTCCTGCTCCGGGTGAAATCGAAGTCGGCGGCCGCAAGCGAAACCTGCGGGCGGACGTCATCACCGACATCGCGTTCGTGGATGGCCAGCTGCTGGTCACCGGCACGAGCAGCGGCGAATCGGCGGCCGCCGTGCGGTCCTTTGCATTTCCGTTTTCGGAGGTGGAACAGGCCGCCGCGCTGGAGATCTTCCACGCCGCCCACGGTCGTTCCGAGAACTACGCCGTCCCCCGCACGTTCGTGCCGTTCAACATCGGCGGTGAACCGAACCTGCTGGCGGGATTCGTCTGTACGCCGCTGGTCCGCTTCCCGGTCGCGGATGTGCAGCCCGGCAACGAGATCAAGGGCAAGACCGTCGCCGAACTCGGCAATCGTAACCGCCCGCTGGACATGATCGTGTACGAGCAGGACGGCAAGAACTACCTGCTGCTCATCAACAGTGCCCGCGGCACGATGAAGATCAGCACCGAGAAGATCGAAGCGAACGCCGGCATCACCGAGCCAGTCGGCGGCGGCGGGACGGCCGGTCAGTCTTACGAAACCATCGATGCGCTCGCTGGTGCGCAGCAGCTCGACAAGCTGAGCGATACGCACGCGGTTGTGCTGGTGCAGACCGACAGCGGTGCGATGGATTTGCGGACCGTCGAACTGCCGTAGTAAGGGTGGTCGCCGTGAGACAATCGAGCCACGGGGTTGAACCCCGTGGCTCTTTGCGTTACGCGAGGGGATTCTCTCAGGCGGGAGCCTGACCCTACTGCGGCGGCGATTCGGGAGCGGGAGCCGGATCGGTCGGGGCTTCCGGAGCGGGTTCGGCATCGGCGAGGGCCCGCTCGGGGTCGTCGAGTCGGGCCTCGGCCTGCCTGACCAGCGGCTCGAATTCCGGTTTGCCGCCGTACAGGTTCACGACGCTGCGCCACTTTTCCCGGGCCTCGACGCGGTTCGACTT